>JBIOZN010000325.1:0-15003 GCA_044871175.1 Acidimicrobiales bacterium
TGCCCAGTAGCCCACCGACACATAGGGGCTGTGCGCCAGATGCGCCCGCCGCAACGGCGTCGGGCTGGTGGCGACCCAACCCACCAGCGCCGAACCGTCCCAGCGCCAGTACGGGTGCAGCACCCGGCTGCGGGGCCGGCCCTTCGAGTCGACGGTGGCCACGGTGGCCCACACAACGCGGTGGGCCATGGCCACGAACGCAGGGGCGACCTCACTCAGCGACGGCATCCTCGGATCCTCGCACTCCCGGCGGTCGCGAGGGCCGGCCCCGCTTCCCACCCGCCGCCGGGCCGCCCCAACGCGCGCGCTTTCATCACTTCCGGTCGTCCTACGACGCGAAGTGGTGCCGAAGGTGTCAGCGCCGGCGGCGGACGCGCAGGCGCCGGGGGTCGATGGCCGCGCCGGTGGTCTGGTCGACCACCGCCGGCCGCACGGGCGCACCGGTCTCGCCGTCGGTGAGCTCGATACCGCACCCGTCGTCGAACAGCCAGTCGCTCCCCCAGCGCCACATGACCGCCAGCACGTCGAAGAACGCCCGACCCTTGGGCGTGAGCCGGTACTCGTCGCGCGGCGGGTGGTCCTGGTAGGCGGAGCGCTCGAGCAGCCCCTCGTCGACCAGCCGGTTGAGGCGCGAGGTCAGCGTGGCCCGGCTGACGTCGAGGCGCTCCTGGAACTGCTCGAACAGCCGGCAGCCGAAGAACGCCTCGCGCAGCACCAGCGGCGTCCACCAGTCGCCGATGAGGTCGCTGGTGCGGGCGATCGGGCAGGCGGCGGCGTCGAAGCGGGTCCGGCGCATCCGGCGCTAGCCCCCGGCCGCGACCAGCGGCACCGGTTCGAGGCGGGCCGGGACGTGCTTGTGCCACGGCGTGCCCGCCACCGGGTCCCTGTGTTCGGCGAGGGTGAGGTCGTTGGGCGCCACGCCCACCCGCCCGCCCTCGGGGTGATCGACGCCCAGCCCGTTGGGCAACGAGATGTGCCCGCTCACCATGGTGTCGCTGACCTCCACCACGACCTCCCGTGCCCCGCGCCGCGTGGTGAGGCAGGCCCGGCCGCCGTCCACCAGCCCCAGCCGAGCGGCGTCCACGGGGCTGACCCGCAGCGCCCCCTCACGGTCGCGTTTGCGCCAGTCGGGGTCGCGGAAGATGGTGTTGGCGGTGAACGAACGGCGCTCGCCGGCCGACAGCACGAGCGGGAAGTCGGGATCGACTGCCGGCTCCTCGTCGGTGAGCGCGGCGGCCGCCGCCAGCAGCTCGGGCAGTTCGAGGTGCAGCCGGCCGTCGCCCGTGCGGACGCGGGCCCACACGTCGTCCCACTCGTCCACGGTGAAGGTGACGCCCGAGGGCGACGAGACGATGGCCTCGAACAACCGCTCACCTGCTTCAAGACCTTCGCCCCCGAACCCGGCCCGGCGCAGCGATTCGGGGTAACCGAGGGCACAGCGGTGGGCGGCGCCCCAGAGGACGGCGGCGGCCGCCGCGCCGTCGGGGAGCGTGGGCCCTAGCGTGCGGTACAGCACCAGCGCGGCCAGTGCGCCCAACTCGGGGTCGGCGGCAGTGGCGGCGAAGAACGCCTCGGCGTAGGCGGCCCGTCCCTGGCGGGCGGCCGCGGCCAGCGGTTCGAGCTTGGCCGCCGGCAGGGCGCCCAGCGCCTCCACCAGGCGGGCGTGGATCTCAGGTTCGGGCAGCACGCCCTCGGGCGGGTCGAGCACCGGCCGCCGCAGGTGGAACACGTTGTGGGGGAAGTCGAAGTTGAAGAACGTCGCCTCCCACTTCTCGAACTGCGACGCCGCCGGGAGCACGTAGTCGGCGGCCCGCGCAGTCTCGGTGAGGGCGACGTCGATCACGACGACGACGTCGAGGGCGGCCAGCGCTTCACGCATCCGCCCGCTGTCGGCCAGCGAGTGCACCGGGTTGGCGCTCTCCACGATCATGGCCCGGTAGCGGCGCGGGTGGTCGGTGAGGATCTCGTCGGCGATGACGTTGCACGGCACGAGGCCGGAGATGACCCGGGCGCCGGCGACCGGACTCACTCGCGCCTCGCCCCCCCGGTGCCCGTCGGCCCGGGCCAGGGCCACCAGGCTGCTGGGGACGTACTGGGCGCCGGGACGAGCGAAGTTGCCGGTGAGCAGCCACAGCAGCTTCTCGAGGTAGCTGTTCACCGTGGAGTGGCGGTTCATCTGGACGCCCAGGTCCTCGAACACCGCGACCCCGCCGGTGGCGCCGGCAATGCGGCGGGCGACCTCACGCAGCTGCGCCTCGGGGACGCCGCAGCGCCGGGCGAACTCGCCCACCGGAACCTGGGCGAACACCGCCTCCACCGCCTCTACGCCGACGGCGTGCTCGGCCAGCCACCGTCGATTGACCCGCCCCTCCTGCACGAGAACGCCGACCAGCGCGGCCAGGCACCAGGCGTCGGTGCCGGGCCGCACCTGGAGGTGGTGGTCGGCCAGTTCGGCCGTCTCGGTGCGGCGAGGATCGATCACCACGAGCGCCCGGCCGGGGTCGCGCGCCATCTCCTTCAACGTGGTGCGGGCGTGGGGGAACCCGTGCGACTGGTACGGGTTCTTGCCCACGAACACCGCGACCTCGGCGTGCTCGATGTCGCCCCGCACCAGCCCGCCCAGGATCTTGCCGTTCACCCAGAACTCGCCCGTCTTTTCCTGGGCCAAGGCGTTCGAGCGCCACCGGGCGCCCAGCGCCCGCAGGGTGGCCCCGCTGTAGGCGCCCCCCAAGTGGTTCCCCTGGCCGCCGCCGCCGTAATAGAAGATCGACTCACCTCCGTAGGCGTCACGGACGGCGGCCAGCCGGGCGGCCACTTCACCGATCGCCGTCTCCCAGTCGATGGGTTCGAAGGTGCCGTCGGCGCGCCGGCGCAGCGGCGTCGTGAGCCGGTGGGCGCCGTTCTGGTAGTGGTCGAGGCGCAGCGCCTTCTCGCACGTGTAGCCCTGGGAGGCCGGGTGGGCCTTGTCGCCCCGGATGCGCTCGAACCGGCGGCCGTCCTCACCGCCGAGGCGCACCTCGATCCCACAGTTGCACTCGCACAGGATGCACGCCGTCGGGTGCCAATCGCCCACCACCGATGGCTTGTCGTCGGCCACGTTCGCCTCCATGGGATTCGGCGCGACCCTGCGGAGGGCCGGCTTGTCAGTTCAGTCGTTGAACTTAGTCGACGAGCGCCTGGTACACCAGAGGCTTGAGCTGGGAACGGATCGGGTGCGTGCTCGACGGCATGAGCTGGGTGAGGAACAGCGTCGTCACCTCCTCCACGGGATCGACCCAGAAGGCGGTGCTGGCCGCGCCGCCCCAGGCGAACTCGCCTTTGCTCGACAGCACCTTGTTCTTCACGGGGTCGATCACCACCGAGAAGCCCAGCCCGAACCCGATGCCGTCGAAGGCCGTCTCGGCGAACAGGGGCCGCCCGAACTGCTCGAGGTCGGTTCCGCCCGGCAGGTGGTTGCTGGTCATGTAGCGCAGCGTGCGGTTCGACAGGAACCGGACGCCGTCGAGCTCGCCGCCCCGCAGCAGCATCTGGCAGAAGCGGTGATAGTCGGCGGCGCTGGAGATGAGCCCCCCGCCGCCCGACAGGAACGTGCGTGCGGCCGACGTGTTGCCGCCCATGGCGTCGTTGCGCACGGGCCGGCGCGTCTTGGGATGGGCGGTGTAGAGGGCGGCGAAGCGGTGCTGGTCGGCCTCGTCCACGAAGAACGTCGTGTCGTCCATGCCCAGCGGCCGGAAGAGGCGCTCGGCCAGGAAGCGGTCGAGCGGTTGGCCGGAGGCCTTCTCCACCACCAGGCCGAGCACGTCGGTGGCCACCGAGTAGTTCCACTCCGTGCCGGGCTGGAACAGCAGCGGCAGCGACGCCCAGGCGTCGACGCAAGCCTGCAGGTCGAGCCCCTCGCGCGCCCCCCACTCGAAACCGGCCGCCCGGTACAGCGAGTCCACCGGGGTGGCGTGGTGGAAGCCGTAGGTGAGCCCGGCGGTGTGGGTGAGCAGGTGCCAGATCCGTACCGGCTCACTGGCGGGCTCGGTGACGGGGTTGAGGGCCGAGCCGCTGCGGTACACGCGGGCGTCGGCGAAGGTCGGGATGAACCGGCTGACCGGATCCTTGAGCTCGAAGGCGCCCTCTTCGTAGAGCATCATCGCCGCCACCGACGTGATCGGCTTGGTCATCGAGTAGATGCGGAACATCGTGTCCAGCTCGACGGGCGCACCCGCCTCGATGTCGCGCTGGCCGTACGTGCTGAGGTGCACGATCCGCCCGCCCCGGGCCACCAGGATGAGCCACCCGGGCAGCCAGCCCTCGTCCACGTAGCGGGCGAAGTGCCGGTCGATGCGCGCCAGGCGCCGGCTGTCGAACCCCGCCTCGGCCGGTTCGACCTCGATGTCGAGCTTGGTCATCCCCCTAGATGAGCAGAACGCGCGGTGGTGAGGCGAGCGGCCGCGGCGCCAGCCGACGGAGTCTCGGCGCGATTCCCGCCATGTATGGCCGAATCCGCGCCGAGACTTGGGGCGGCGTCGTGGCGGGTCGAATGGACGCGTCCAGGCTGAGGTACAATCCGTCGACCGGCGCTCTTCAAGGGACAGTCATGAGCGTGTTCCGAACCCCGAAACCGCCTCCCCCTCTCCGTCGTCCACCGCCGTCGTACACGAGCCCGGACACGGACGAACGCTCACCCATTCGCGACGTACCCGCCGCCATCGCTGACCTGAGCCGGAGGTTGGGCGTGGAGGCGGCGTCGATCACCGTCGCAGACGACCGCGACGTCACCTGGCCCGACGCGAGCCTCGGGTGCCCCGAGCCGGGCACGCGATACATCCAGCGCCTCACCGAGGGCCGGCTCGTGGTACTCGAGTGCGCAGGAACGCGTCACGAGTACCACGGCGGGCCGGACGGCACACTGGCCTACTGCGCTGTCCCGGCACCACCTGCCCACGGTTGACCGGGCTCAGGTGGTGATCTGCACCCTGGTCAGGGCGAGGAGCCCGTCCGGCCCTGTGTGGGATATGGCGCCCAGGTATCGGATGCCCGGGGCCAAGCCGTGCCAGGCGTAGGCAACGGTGCCAGTCGTGCCGGCGACGGCCTCAGCCGGCGCCGACGTGACCGAGAGCGCTCCGGTGTCGGTCTCGGCCGGGACGGCCCAATCGAACAGGGTGTAGGCCGCGTCGGGCCCCTCGGTGCTGAAGCCGTGCACGTACACGCTGTAAGTGCCGGGCGGGGGCGCGACAAGGTCGACCTGCTCGTTGGATGTGCCCGAGGCGCTCGCCCCCACCAACTGGTTGCCTCGGTAGACGTACAAGTCGAGGTCATCGGCACCGTCGGTGAAATCGTCGAACAGAGCGAACCGAGCCAACTCGGTTCCCTGCGGGACGGTGATCTCGTGCTTCGTGACCCCCACGCCAGTGGCCAGGGCGGTGGAGAAATTGTTCGCCGGATCGTCGACGACTCGACCCTCGGTCAACCGCGGGGCGACGGGGCCGTGGGCCGCCGCGGTGTATAGGCCGCTGTACCCAAAGGTCACCGAGAGCTCACCCGACCCTTCGGTGCCGTCGCCCAGGACCTGCTCGGGCGCGGAAAACTCCCTCGCTTGGACGGCCAGCGGGCTGCGCACCGAATACCCGCCGCCCGACCAGGTCAGTGCGCCGAAGGACCACGTCTCGTACTCGGCATCGGTACGCGTGACCGTGACCTGGTAGGTGCCGGTCTCGCCGGGTGGGAGCCGCAAGCGACCCGGTACCACCGAGACATCGAAGCCCTCGGGCTCGTCCACCGACGGCACCCACGTGATCGTCCGATCGGCCACGTTGGTGACCCGCCGGGTGACGGTGGCCGAGCCGGTGACGTCGGAGATGCCGATGGACGCCAGGTTGAGGTTTTCGGCCGTCGTGGGGACCCCTCGGGCGGGTAGCTCGTCGCACAGCGAGCCGCCCACCACGGCGGGATCAGCTTCACACAGGAAGCCGATGTAGTCGTAGAGGCCGGCGTCGTACACCAGCCCGGGATTGAACAGGCCGCCCTTGCGGGTGACGCTCCCGCCCGGTTGGATGCGCCCCGCGCCCATGTCGAACGGATCCGCAGGGGTGACGCCGTCCTCCTTCACCACGTCCTGGCGCGCCGAGGTCATCAGGGCGGATTTGGCCATGGCGGGTGTCCAGTCGGGGTGCTTCTGCTTCACGAGGGCGTACGTGCCGGCGACATGTGGGCTGGCCATCGACGTTCCACTGATCGCCTGGAACAGCTGGCCCGGCGCGCCCAGCAAGGCCGTGGGCGTATTGGCCGCCAGGATATTTACGCCCGGAGCACTGACGTCGGGCGAGATCACGTCGGCGGCCAACGCGTTGGGACCGCGGGACGAGAAGGCGGCCATGACGTCGCCCTGCACATACACCTTGCGCCCCCCGGTGAGCCGAGCGGTGGCGTTGGCGCCGGCGGCGTGGATGTAAGCGCGGATGGCCGCCCCGGCCACCTGGTCGACGTGGAGGGACGGAACGTAGTGGTTGTCGGTGTTCAAGGTGTTCAGGCTGGGGTTGAACAGCAGCATCGCCACGCCGCCGTTCTCGGCCACGGCCTGGCTCTTGGCGACTCGAGCGACAACGCCGCGCTGGCAGAGCACCATCTTGCCCCTGATGTCCCCCGTGAACGGACGGTTCGGGTCGCAGAGGGCGTTGCCGAGATCTGCGGCATCGACGAGGGGCACCCGACCGATGCCGCCAGTGATCGTGACCCCTTCGAAAATCTGGCCGTTGCCGAGGGCCACGATGCCTCGGAAGTCCCGCGACTGCGTGCTCGCGCCCACGCTCGTCAACCAGGGGATGACCGCCGGTGACTCCACCGTGCCGGCCGGCGGTCCGGTGTTGCCCGCCGATGCCGCCACGAAGATGCCGGCGTCGTTCGCGAAGAGGAACGAGATGTCATCAGGGGCGATAGCACCCGTGGCCGTGCCGCCGATGGAGTAGTTGATCACGTCGACGCCGTCGGCCACAGCTGCGTCGATGGCATCCACGAGATCCCCGGTTGAGCAACTGCCCGCTTCCGCGCTGGTCGACCAGCACGCCTTGTACACCGAGATCCGCGCCCGGGGCGCGATACCGCTGACCGTCCCGTACTGAGCACCGAGAACCGAGGCGGGCACGCCCTGGTTGCCGGCGGCGGTGCTGGTGGTGTGGCTGCCGTGCCCGTTCTCGTCACGGGCGGAGAGGTACGAACCGGGGGCCAGGCCGACGCCGGTTCCGCCGTGGAAGACCCTGCCGTACGACTTGGCGGCGAGGAGTTTGTTGTTGCACGTGAACGGCGCGTCGTTGGGATTGAAGGCCGTGTTGCCGAAGTCGCACCCCTGTCCGGCGAATTCGTCCTGGGTGAGGGGCCGGTAGCTCCCGTCGTCGGCGAAGCTGGGGTGCTCGGGCCAGATGCCCGTGTCGATCATGCCGACGACGACGTTCTCGCCGGTCAGACCGCTTGCCCAGGGTCCAGCCTTGTCGGTCAACCCGAGGAAGGTCGGGCTGGCGTCGGTGTGCACCTGGCGCACGGTGTCCTTCACCACGAACTTGACCCCTGGCTGCTGACGGATCGCCTCGGCCTGCGCACCCGTCAAGTTGGCCGCGAAACCGGTGGCGGCGTACTCGTAGCTGGCCAACTTGGCGTCGGGGGACGAACCGACCGCCCCGAGGATCTCGTCCTGTTCGGCCTGGACATGGTCGACGTACTCCTCCACCGCGGGAGCATCGGTGTCGACCGGCTCGCCTGGCGGTGGCGCGGTGGGCGCCAGCCCGGGGGTATCCCCGTCATAGGCAACGACGGGATCATCGTCGAGCAGGACGATGTACGTGCTGTCCGCCTTGGCGCTGGCCGCCCCGGGTTCGGCGGTGTCCGTGTCCTCATTCGGGAGGGCGGCCGCCGGGGCCGCGAGGCCCAGGACGGCCGCGCCCACGACAGCGCCTCGGATGATCCCGACCTTGATCACGTCGTCCGCCCTTTCTCGTTCCGTGCGCCGCAATCGATGTTGCGGCCGCGCCCCCGGTGGAACTGTGTGTGACGGGCCGGACACTACCGGTGCCTAGCAGCGTGCAGGCAAGCCCGAGCGCCGGGCCCGGTGGCCCACTCGGGTAGCTGAAGCGCGCGAGGGTGGACAGGTGCGGAGTCGCCCGCTCACCCTCGTCGTGACCGCCGCCGTGACCGCCGCCAGCCTCCTCGGAGCCTGCGGCGACGACGACGGGTCCACCGGGGCCACGGTGCCGGGCGGCAGCCCGAGCCCGGCCGAGTCGACGGCGGCGGAGACGCCGCCCACGTCACTGGTGCCGCCGGTGACGACCGCGGCGGGCAGCCCACGGGAGGAGGCGGCGGTGGCCGACCTGGCCGAGCGCCTGGGCGTGGATCACGAGGCCATCCTCGTCGTGGACGCCCGTGACGTGACGTGGCCCGATGGCAGCCTGGGGTGCCCGCAGCCGGGCATGAACTACATCCAGGTGCTCACGGAGGGCTACCTCGTGGTGCTGGAGGCCGACGGCCAGCGCTACGAGTACCACGGCGGCGCCGACGGCCCCCTCACGTTCTGCACCGACCCCCAGCCCCCCACCGCCGGCTGAGGGCCCGACCGCCGCCGGCCGCCCGCCGCCGGCCGCCCGCCGGCCCGCCGCCCCCTGACCGGGTTTGCACCTTGAAGGCCCATATGGGGCGCTGAGGGTGCAAACCCACCGGAGCGTCGCTTGGCATCATCGCGGGCATGCGGATGATCCGACGGGTAGTGACCGGCCACGACGAGTCCGGGCGAGCAGTGTTCGCCTCCGACGAGGAAGTGGCGCCGTTCACGCCGGCGCTCATGCCGGGCGCCGAGTTCCACCAGATCTGGGGGGGTGACGAGGCACCGACCTTCCCCGACGCCGGCGCTCGGCCAATCCCCACCACGTACTTCCCGCCCGTCGGGGGCTTCCGCTTCGGCTTCTTCACGCTGCCGCCGGCGGCCTCGCCGCCTCCGGCCGATGCCGATGTCGACGCCGCCATGGCCGAGTTCGAGGCGGCCCTGCCCGGGCTCTTGTCCCACATGGAGCCCGGCGACCCGGGCATGCACACCACCGACACGATCGACTTCGAGGTCGTGATCGCCGGCCAGGTCGTGCTCGAGCTCGACGACGGGGCCGAGAAGGTCCTGCGCCCCGGCGACACGGTGGTGCAGAACGGCACCCGGCACCGGTGGCGCAACCCGGGCGACGAACCCGCGGTGCTGGCCGTGTTCATCACCGGCGCCCACCGCGCCCCGGCCCCTGCCCAGGCGTGAGCCGCGTGGACACGTTCACCGGCAAGGGAGCAGTCGTCACCGGCGGGGCCAGCGGGATCGGCTTGGCCACCGCCCGTCTGCTCGGACAGGCCGGGGCCCGGCTGGTGCTGGCCGACATCGAAGCCGCCACCCTCGACCGCGCCGTCACCGAACTGGAGGCGCAGGGCATCGAGGCCCACGGCGTCGTCACCGACGTGGCCGCCCGCGACCAGGTCCAGCGCCTGGCCGACCAGGCCTTCGCCACCCTCGGCGCCGTGCACGTCGTGTTCAACAACGCCGGCGTGGCCGTGGGCGGTCCCGTCGTCGAGATGAGCCACGACGACTGGCGCTGGGTGATCGACATCGACCTGTGGGGCCCCATCCACGGCGTCGAGGCCTTCCTGCCCCGCATGGTCGACCAGGGCGAGGGCGGCCACCTCCTGTTCACCGCCTCCTTCGCCGGGCTCGTGCCCAACCTCGGCCTCGGCCCGTACTGCGTGGCCAAGTACGGCGTCGTCGCCCTCGCCGAGGTGCTGCATCGTGAGTTGCGACCTCACGACATCGGCGTGTCGGTGCTGTGCCCGATGCGGGTCGAGACCAACATCGGGACCTCGGAGCGCAACCGCGGTGACGACTACGGCGGGGCCGCCGCCTCACCCACCGTGCCCGACCAGGACGAGGCCAACGCCGACCTGGCCGGGCGCGTCCTCCCGGTGGAGGAGGTCGCCGCCCGCACGGTGGAGGCGATCAGGGCGAGGCGGCTCTACGTCCTGCCCCACGACGAGAGCCGCGCCTTCATCCGCCGCCGCTTCGAGCGCATCGACCGGACCTTCGACGAGCAGGCCACCGTCAGCTGACGGTGAACACCTTGAACATGTTGCGGGCCAGCGCGTGGGGCTCACCGCCGGTGCGGTCCTGTAGGAAGCACACCACCGCGTAGGTGCCGGGCTGCAGGGTGGCGGCGAACGTGCCGCCCAGGCCGGGGCTCATGACTTCCGAGGTACCGACTTCGAAGTTGACCTGGCTGGGGTCGATGCCCGGCGGCGGTGCCGAGTCGCCCTCGCTCGCCAGCAACGTGGGCAGGTTCTGCTCGACGACGCTCGGATCGGTGTTGCCGAAGCCGACGAGCGAGGCGACGTGGAACTGCACGGGCCCTTCGTTGCGGAACGTCAGGGACTGGCCGGCCTTGACGTCGACGTCGAAGGAGTAGTCCTTGGCCGTGATCGTCCCGTCGGTGGCGGGCAGCTTCAACCCGCTGTCGTCGTCGGTGACGGTGACCGGCTGCACGATGAACGACTCCGGCGGCGGGCCCTCCTCACCCGCGCCCTCGTCGGTGCTGGCCGTGCCCGTCGTCGTCGGCGAGCTGGCGACGGTGGTCGGCGCAGCCCCGGCGGCGGCGGTGTCCGTGGGCCCCCCCTCCTCCTCGGGCGGCGTCGGCTCGGCGGCCAGGAAGTGCTTGCCCGCCTTCACCTCGAACGAGGCCGTGGTGGACGCGCCCGGCGCAGTATCGCCCACGCCGCTGACGGCCTGGAGACTGTCGGCGATGGCGCCGCCGGAGGTGGCGGTGGCCAGCGCCGAGCGGAACTCGTCCTCGGTGACGTCGTCGCCCACCCGGATGAGGTCGAGCGTCGAGCTGCCCGAGGAGTTGTTCGTGAACGTGACCGTGAGCACCCCGCTGGGCAGCTCGGTGGGCACACCCTGGAACCCGTTGTCGGTGAGCGTGACGGTGACGGTGCCCTTGTCGCTGTTGTCGTCGTCGTCGCCGCATCCCGTGGCGACGAGCGCGAGCACAGCGAACACGGCGAACGCAAAGCGCCGGTGACCGGCCATGAAAAGTCCCCTCTCGACGTGATCCGGCGCCAGGGCGCCGAGGAACGCGTCCGCCGCTCGGCATGCTGGGCGATGGCCTTATCCGCCGTCAAGGGAAATCGGCGCAGGTACCGTCGGATCATGGCCTCCCTGCCCCTCGTCGGCGCCCACCTCAAGTCGGGCGATCCCCTGGCCGGGGCCGCCGCCACCGGCTCGGCGTGCCTCCAGATGTTCCTGTCCGACCCCAAGGGCTGGGCCAAGCCCGCGCCCCGGGCCGACGCCGACGCGCTGCGGGCCGCGCCCCTACCCGTGTTCGTCCACGCGCCCTACCTGGTGAACCTGGCCGCCGCCAACCCCCGGGTGCGCCATCCCAGTCGCCAGATCCTGGCCCAGACGTGTGCCGCCGCGGCCGAGATCGGCGCCGCCGCAGTGATCGTGCACGGCGGCCACGTCGAGGCCGGCGAGGGCGTGGAGGCGGGCGTCGAGCGGTGGGCCAAGGCCCTGGTCGAGCTGGAGACGGACGTGCCCATCTACCTGGAGAACACCGCGGGCGGAGATCACGCCCTCGCCCGCCGCTTCGACACCCTCGCTCGCCTGTGGGACGGCATCGCCGATTTCGGCGTGGGCTTCTGTCTCGACACCTGCCACACCCATGCCGCCGGCGAGGACGTGGTGGGGTCGGTCGAACGCATCCGCGCCATCACCGGGCGCATCGACCTCGTGCACTGCAACGACTCCAAGGACGAGGCCGGGTCGGGGCGTGACCGTCACGAGCACCTCGGACGGGGCACCATCGACGTGGGCGCCCTTGTCGCCGTGGCCGCCACCGCCGGTGCCCCGGTCATCTGCGAGACACCCCGAGCCGGCGTCAGCGACGACATCGCCTTGTTGCGGCGCGGCCTGGAGATGTGGTCAGACGCGTGACTCGGTGCGCGGCGCAGCGGCCTGGGGGGCCGCCGGCCGGCCGAACCAGGCCAGGCCGCGGGCCCGCACCACCTCAGTCCCGGCCAGCCCCACGGCGAGCGCGCCGATGATCTCCAGGGTGGAGGCGACGTAGGAGAACCAGGAACCGGTGTCGTACAGCGGGTCGCTCAGCCCGCTCCAGTGCGGCAGCCAATGGGCCGCGAAGAAGCCCAGCGCCAGGGGAAACCCGGCGGCGGCGGCGAAGATCGGGGCCAGGCGGTGGCGGGTCAGCACCAGGGTCACCACGACGACCTGCACCACCAGCGCGAGGTTCCCGACCCAGTACAGCTCCTCGGTCACCGACCCCTGGCCGCGCCGCAGGTGGTCCAGCGTGTGCACGGCGCTGCCGACGGCGAACAGCCAGCCGGCGGCCACCAGCCGTCGCTCCTTGCGCTCATCCATCCGGCCTCACCTCCTAGAGCGAACGCTCTACTAGAGCGGTCACTCTAACCTGGACCGGTGGCCGACACCAGGGGACGCATCGTCACCGCGACCGCCGAGCTGTTCCGGCGTCAGGGTTACAACGGCACCGCGCTGAAGGAGGTCACGGTGGCCGCCGCCGCCCCCTTCGGGTCGCTCTACCACTTCTTCCCCGGCGGGAAGGAGGAGCTGGGGGAGGCCGTGATCCGCAGCTCCGGGCAGGCCTACCTCGAGCTCTTCGAGCTCATCCACGCCGAGGCGGCCAGCGCGGCGGCCGCGGTCACCGACTTCTTCGACGGCGCCGCCACCGTGTTGGTCGAGACCGGCTATCTCGACGCCTGCCCGATCGGCACGGTGGCGCTCGAGGTGGCCAGCACCAACGACCGGCTCCGGCAGGCGACGGCCGACGTCTTCGCCCTCTGGGTGAACGCCGTCGGCGCCCGGTTCGCGGCCGCCGGCATCCCGCCCGCCCGGGCCGACGACCTGGCCGTGACCCTCGTGGCCGCCGTCGAGGGGGGTTTCATGTTGAGCCGGGCGGCCCGGAGCCCCGAACCCATGCGCACCGCCGGCCGGCTCCTGCGCGAGTTGGTGGAGGCGGCCCTGCCCGCCGCCCGCCCGGCGCCCTAGTCAACATGGAACGGCCGGCTCCGGCCGCATCTGCGTGGATCATCCACCATGGGGCGGAGCCAACATACGGAAGGAGCCAGCCGTGCCCAGTCTTACCCACCCGGAGACGATCCATCTTGGGCTTGACGTCCACAAGGACACGATCTCGGTGGGGATCTTGGGGGCGGGCGACGAGGTCCCGGTTCTCGACAGAATCTTCCATGACGCTGAGTCGGTGCGCCGTTTGGTGGGGCGCTTCTCCGAGCCTCGTCTGGTGCGCGCCTGCTACGAGGCGGGACCTACCGGATATGAGCTGCACCGGTTGTTGACGTCGTTGGGGGTGCGGTGCGAGGTGATCGCGCCGTCGCTGATCCCCAAGGCGCCGGGGGACAAGGTGAAGACCGACAAGCGGGACTGCCGGCGGCTGGCCCGCTTGCATCGCGCCGGCGAGCTGGTGGCCATTCGGGTTCCCAGCCCGCTCGAGGAGGCGGTGCGCGACCTGTGTCGAACCCGGGGTGACATGGTCGAGGATCTCACTCGGGCCCGTAACCGGCTCACGAAGTTCTTGCTTCGTCACGCCCGGGTGTGGCGGGGAGGGTCGAACTGGACCCACAAACATGAGGCGTGGTTGTCCGCCCAGCAGTTCAGTGAGCCGGCGTTGACGACCACCTTTGAGCACTACCGGGCGGTGGTGCACACCCGGGAGGCGCAACTGACAGCCGTGGAGACCGACCTGGTCGCCTGGTTCGACCGGGAACCCTTTGCCGCCACGGTGCGCCGCCTGGGCGCCTATCGAGGCGTCACCCACATGGGCGCGCTCACCCTGGCGGCCGAGGTGTGTGACTGGCGCCGCTTCGGGCACGCCCACTCGTTCATGGGGTTCGTCGGTCTGGTTCCTTCGGAGCACTCCAGCGGGGGTTCCACCCGGAGGGGGCATCTCACCAAAGCGGGCAACGCTCACATCCGCGCCCAGCTTGTCGAGTCGGCCTGGCAATACCAGCACCGCCCCTACGTGGGCGCCGACATCGCCCGACGCCACCAGGGCGTCGAGCCGGCCACTGTCGCCCGGGCGTGGGCAGCCCAGCTGCGCCTGACCAGCCGGTTCGGGCATCTGGCCGCCCGGAAGAACACCAAGAGCGTGGTCGCCGCCGCCGTCGCCCGGGAGCTCGCCGGCTTCTTGTGGGCCGAGATGACCGCGGCCTGAGCTTGACCGTGACCGTCGAGCACCTCCACGTTCGGCTGGTGAGGTGAGCGAGATCTTCACGACGCGCCGGGGCACCGCCGTTGCAGGACCGATCCCCGGCGGCACTATGCCGCGGCAACGCTGCGAACCTAGTCAGGGGCAACTTCCTGCGGATAACCGACCTGCGGTTCCGATCCGCGTACATCAGTGTGGCGGTCAGCCGATCCACCCAGCCCCGGCGCGTCGTCGAAACCTTCGAGCCCGCCCACCCCCGGCGGGCAACCCCCGATGCCAGCCAAGAAGGGTGACAGGCACCCTTCTTCATCCATCATGCTCACCACCCTTGACCGCGGGCCCTAAGGCTTCCCCTTCGGGGGCCTCCGGCCGGCCTTGACCGCCCTGGGGCGCGTCGTCGACGCGCCCCAAAAGCAGCCGACGAAAGGTCTCCCTGTGTCCTTGACAAGCCGTTCCACATCAGTGCCGCATCAGGCAACCTTGGCGCGGAATGAAATGGCACGAAGTTCCTTGTCGTCGGTGTGTCGGTTTCGCCAGACGATGTAGCGACGGATCATCGAGTTCTGCTCCTCGTGGGTGCGGTGGTCGGTGCCATCGAGGGCGAAGTAGCGCAGCGCAGTGAAGTGGCACTCGATCCGGTTCAAGAAGGACGCGTTCGTCGGGACGTAGGCCAGTTCGACGTTGTTGGCCGCCGCCCACGCCCCCACCCGGCCGTCCTTGTCGGTCGACAGGTGCGGTGAGAAGTTGTCGAGGACGATGG
>JBIOZN010000326.1:0-11046 GCA_044871175.1 Acidimicrobiales bacterium
CGCTTCTTCCAGGGCGACGAGGTCGCCGCCGGGCTCGATGCCCAGCTCCTCGGCCAGCAGGCGGCGCAGCCGCCGAAAGGCCCGGAGAGCGTCGGTCTGGCGTCCGGCCCGGTAGAGGGCCAGCATCCACTGGCCCCACAGGCGCTCCCGATAGGGATGCGCGGCCACGAGGGTCTCCAGCTCGCCGCCCAACTCGATGTGCCGGCCCAGCAGGAGGTCGGCCTCGACTCGCTCCTCGACGGCCAGCAGGCGCAGCTCGTCCAGCCGGGCCGCCTCCGTCTGCACGTACGGCTCGGCCGCCAACTCGCCGTAGGACGGGCCGTGCCACAGGCCGAGCGCGCGGCGCAGCCGTTCGGCCGCCACCTCGGGCGCCCCCGCTCGCATCGCCGCTCGGCCCTCCTGGATGAGCTGTTCGGCGCGGGTGGCGTCGAGCTGGTCGGGGTCGACGCGCAGGACGTAGCCCGGACCGCTCCGCACCAGGACCTGGCTCGGCCCTCGCGTCGCCCGATCCGGTTCCAGCAGCTTCCGCAGGTTCTTGACGTGCGTCAGCAGTGTCGCCGCCGCCCCCGCCGACGGCTGCCCCTGCCACACGTCCTCGATCAGCCGCTCGGCCGGGACGGCGCGGTTGGCGTGCACGAGCAGGTCGGCGAGCAGCGCCGTCTCGCGCCGCGACCGCAGCCGCCCCTCCCGCCCTTCCCCCACGATCATCACCGGGCCCAGCACTCGGAACTGCATGCACCCTCCTCGGGCGATGCGCCGCCGTCGGTCATTCTCCGACGTTGCTCGGGCCGGTGCCAGCGCCGCCCGGCCGCTCGGGAGCCCGTCCCGCCTCGAGGCGCCACGCCGTGGCGCCGCAGTGCGGCTGCAGTGCCGCTGCACTGCGCCTGCAGTCGGGTCCGCGACCCTCGACTCGTGATCGGCACCCGCTCCTTCCTCGGTCGGCGACGGGGTGCGCTCGTCGCCGTCGGCCTCCTCGCCCTCGCCGCCGGCTGCGCCGCCCACGGCCGCGAGGCGACGACCGCGTCCGCCCGCCGCCGGCTGGCCGATGCCCTCGCCCAGGCAAGTGGGACCTACCGGGTGCGCGGCGAGTTCCGGGCCGGCCCCATGGTGGAGTCGTGGGAGGGCTTCGTCGCCGGCCGCGACGAGCAGTACATCGTCCGGTACCTGGGGATGACCATCGACAGCCGCCGGCTCGACGGCGTCCACCACGCTCGACGGATCGACGAGCCCGACGACTGGGACGTCATCCCTGCCGATGCGGGCCTCGACCCCGGTGTGTTGCTGCAGGCCGACGAGGTGACGGCCACCGACGACGAGTCGACGCTCGTGTTGCACTTCGCCGCCGTGGACGTCCTCAAGGCCCTGGCGCGGGTACCGAGCCACGGACCGACGACGGTTCGCGTCCGGCTCCGGGACGGGCTGATCAGCGAGGTCGGCATCGAGGTGAGTGGCGGCGCCACCGCCACGATCGCCTACTGGGATTACGGCGCCGACCTCACCGTCGCACCGCCTCCCGTCGTGCTCATACGGTGACGCCCACCGCCCGGCCCAGCAGCCAGGTGACGGCGCAGGCCGCCCCCGCCAGGCCGGCCTGACGCAGGGCCGGCCGCAGCGGCGGCCGACCCGACAGCCGGGCGACGACGACACCGAGCACGAGCGCCACCACCAGCGCAAGGATCACAGAGGCCAACGTCGCCAGGGTGCCCGAGCTGGCGAACCAGGGCAGCAGTGGGATCGTCGCCCCGACGGCGAAGGCGGCGAACGACGATCCGGCGGCGCTCAACGGCGCGCCGAGCTCGTTGGGATCGATGCCCAGCTCCTCCCGGGCGTGGGCCTCGAGCGCCAATTCGGGATCGCGCATCATGTCGCTGGCGATCTGGCGGGCCCGCTCGGCGGCCACGCCCCGACGCTCGTAGAGCGACGCCAGTTCGCGCAGCTCGCCCTGAGGGTCGGTGGCGATCTCCTCGCGCTCCACTGCCAGCTCACGCGCCAGCAGCTCGGACTGCGCCTTCATCGAGGCGTACTCCCCCGCCGCCATCGACACCGCCCCCGCCAGCAGGCCGGTCAGGCCGGCCAGCCGGACGGTGGCGCTGCTGACCCCGCCGCCGGCCATCCCCAGTACCAGCGACACGTTCGACACCAGCCCGTCACTCATACCGAACACCCCGGCCCGCAGCCACCCGCCCCGGACGTCACGGTGCAACTCGGGACGCCGGTGCCCCCGGACGGGCCCGCGTGTCGCCCGGTGGCGGCGGTCACGCCGAGGCGGGAGCGGTGAGCTCGTCACGGCCCCGATGATGCCGACCGCCCAGGAGCCAGACAACCCCGGGCCATTAGTTCGGGTTGCTAAGTATCGCCCCACGGCCTACCCTGGTCGCATCATGACGGCCGGTCTGCGCACCACGTTCGCCTCGCTCGTGCAGTCGCGCAACTACCGCCGCTACTACGGCGGCCAGGCCGTCTCGATGGCGGGCACGTGGATGCAGTCGGTCGCCCAAGGCTGGCTGGTGCTCCAGCTCACCGGTTCGGCCACCGCCGTCGGCCTGGTGGTCGCCCTGCAGTTCGTCCCTGTCCTCTTGCTGGCCCCCCTCGGCGGCGTGCTCGTCGACCGGCTCGACACTCGGCGCCTGCTCGTCGCCACCCAGGTCCTGGCCGGCCTGCTGGCGCTCACCCTTGGCCTCGTCACCGTCACCGGTGCCGTCGAACTGTGGATGGTGTACGCCCTCGCCGCCGGGCTCGGCCTGGTCACCACGGTCGACAACCCGGCCCGGCAGACCTTCGTCCTCGAGCTGGTCGGGCCCGAGCTGCTCACCAACGCCGTCACCCTCAACAGCGTCAACATCAACGCCGCCCGGGTCGTCGGCCCGGCGCTGGCCGCCGCGCTCATCGCCGGCGTGGGCGTCGGTCCCTGCTTCCTGTTCAACGCGGCGTCGTACGCCGCCGTCGTGGTCGCCCTTCTCACCATCAACCCCGCCACCCTGGCGCCCAAGCGGCGGGTCCCCCGGGCCAAGGGACAGGTCCGAGAGGGCTTCCGCTACGCCTGGGGGAACCCCGCCCTGCGCGCCCCGCTCGTGATGATGGCCGTGATCGGCACGCTGTCCTACGAGTTCACCGTCGTGCTGCCCGTCTTCGCCAAGTTCACGTTCCACGGCACCGCGGCGACGTTCGGTGTGCTCACCGCCGCCATGGGCGTGGGTGCGGTCGTCGGCGGCCTGGCCACGGCCGGCCGAGGCAGTTACGGCCTCGTCCCCCTGGTGAAGGTGGCGGCCGTGTTCGGCGCCACGATCCTGGCCACCGCCGCCGCGCCCAGCCTGCCCGTGGCCGTCATGGCCCTCGTCGCCGTGGGCGCCGCCAGCATCCGCTTCCTCGCCAGCGCCAACACCACCGTCCAACTGGCCGCCGACCCGGCGCTGCGGGGCCGGGTCATGGCCCTGTGGACGATGGCCTTTCTCGGGTCCACCCCGATCGGTGGGCCTCTCGTCGGCTTCGTGGCCGAGCAGATCGGCCCCCGGTGGGCGCTCGTCGTCGGCGGCGCCGCCGCCCTGGCGGCCGCCGCCTACGGGTGGCGTACGAGCCGCGTCGCCGCCCGCGTCGGCGCCGGACGCGCCGCGATCGGCGAGGTCTCGGTGCTGGCCGCCTGACGTCGGCGCCGCCCGACGTCGGTGCCGCCTGACGTCGGCGCCGTCACGCGGCCGTCGTCGCTGTGGCCGCCGTCGTTGCTTGCGGTCATGCGTCGATCACCACCGTCCCCGCCACCTTGTCGTGCAGCGCCTGGTGGCGCGGGTCGCTCAGCGCCCACAGGCCGTCGACGACGGCCAGCACGCAGGTGACGAAGCCGACGGCCTGCACGACGGCCCGCTCGAGGGCCACCGGGACGGGGGGTAGGCGGCCGTCGGTGGTGACGGTGCGGCACCCGAACACCGCCTTGCCCACCGTGCGACCGCTGCGGGCAACGGCGACGGTGAAGTAGAGGGTGATGGTGACGAGCGAGAGCGCCAGCGTGGCCACTGCCTCACCCACCCGGAACGATCCGTCGTCGCGCTGGACGTCGCCCAGGCCGAGCAGTGTGCGCACGGCGAACAGGAACAGGGCGAGCACCACGTAGTCGATGGCGATGGCGCCGGTGCGCCGCCCCCAGGTCGTGAAGGGCAGGTCCCCCGCCGGCGGCGGGGTGCTCACCCCCTCGTCACACCCGCTCGACGATCATGGCCATCCCCTGCCCGCCCCCGACGCACATCGTCTCCAGGCCCACCGTCTTGTTCTCGTGTTCGAGGCCGTTCAGCAGCGTGGCCATGATGCGGGCCCCGGTCATGCCGAAGGGATGGCCGAGGGCGATGGCGCCGCCGTGGACGTTGAGCTTGTCCCACTCGATGCCCAGGTGACGGGCCGACGGGATGACCTGGGCGGCGAAGGCCTCGTTGATCTCGACCAGGTCGACGTCGTCGATGGTCATGCCGGCGCGGCCGAGGGCCTGGCGGACGGCCTCGATGGGCCCCAGGCCCATGATCTCGGGGTTGAGGGCCGACACGCCCGAGGCGACGATCCGGGCCAGCGGCTGGAGGCCGAGCTCGCTCGCCCGGGTGTCGCTCATCACCAGCACGGCGGCCGCACCGTCGTTCAGGGGGCACGAGTTGCCCGCCGTGACCTCGCCGTCGGGGCGGAACGCCGGCTTCAGCTGGGCCAGCTTCTCCACCGTGGTGTCGGGGCGGGGCCCGTCGTCACGGCTGACGGTGGTGCCGTCGGGCCGCGTCACCGGCGTGATCTCGCGCTCGAAGAACCCGTTCTCGATGTGCTCGACGGCCCGGTTCTGGGACAGGGCGGCGAAGGTGTCCATGTCGAGGCGGCTCACGTCCTCCTGCTCGCGCACGTTCTCGGCCGTCTGGCCCATGGCGATGTAGATGTCGGGCAGCCCTTCGGTCGGCGCCCACGGTTCCTGGCCGCCCTCGGCCCGCTTGGTCGTGCGCTCGCGGGCGTCGTTGAAGCGCGCGTTGGCGGCGGCCGGGTTGTCGCTGGCCCCGTTCCCGTAGCGGCTCACGCACTCCACGCCGGCGGCGATGAAGCAGTGGCCCTCGGCCGCGCGGATGGCATGGGCGGCCATCCGGATCGTCTGCAGCGAGGACGAGCAGTAGCGGTTGACGGTGGTGCCGGGCACGTCGCCGAGGCCGGCGAGCAGGGCGACGACACGGGCGATGTTGAACCCCTGCTCCCCCGCCGGCGACCCGCACCCGACGATGACGTCCTCGATCTCGTTCCGGGGCAGCGCCGGGACCCGGTCGAGCAGGGCGGTGACCACCTGGGCGGCGAGGTCGTCGGGGCGGATGTCGACGAGGGAACCCTTGAAGGCGCGCCCGATGGGGCTGCGCGCGGTGGCGACGATGACGGCTTCGGGCATGGGCCGATGATAGGGACAGCCGCACCCGGCCGGTGCCGGGCGAGGCCGGGCTAGGCGGTGACGATGCGGGCGGCGTCCTGCAGGCCCAGCTGCTCGACTGCGGCGTCACGCATCTTGTACTTCTGGATCTTGCCCGTGACCGTCATGGGGAACTCGTCGGTGACCAGCACGTAGCGGGGAACCTTGTAGTGGGCGATGCGCCCCTGGCAGAAGGCCCGCACCTGTTCGACGGTGAGTGGCTCGGCGCCCTCGCGCAGCTTGATCCAGGCCATGATCTCCTCGCCGTACTTGGCGTCGGGCACGCCGATCACCTGCACGTCGACGATGTCGGGGTGCGTGTACAAGAACTCCTCGATCTCGCGGGGGTACACGTTCTCGCCGCCCCGGATGATCATGTCCTTGATGCGCCCGACGATGTTCAGGTACCCGTCCTCGTCCATGGTGGCCAGGTCACCGGTGTGCATCCAGCCAGCGGCGTCGATGGCCTCGGCCGTGCGCGCCGGCTCCTCCCAGTAGCCGAGCATCACCGAGTAGCCCCGGGTGCACAGCTCGCCGGCCACGCCCCGCTCCACGACGAGGCCGGTGCTGGGGTCGATGACCTCGACCTCGACGTGGGGGTGGACCTGGCCCACCGACCCCACCCGCTTGTCGATGGCGTCATCGGCGCCGGTCTGCGTGCTCACGGGCGAGGTCTCGGTCATGCCGTAGCAGATCGTGACCTCTTCCATGTGCATGTCGGCGATGGTCTGCTTCATGACCTCCACGGGGCAGGGCGACCCGGCCATGATCCCCGTGCGCAGGCTGGAGAGGTCGAACCGCCCGAAATCGGGATGGGCGAGCTCGGCGATGAACATGGTGGGCACGCCGTACAGCGACGTGCAGCGCTCGGCCTCCACCGTCTCCAGGGTGGCCAGGGGGTCGAAGGCGGGGGCGGGCACCACCATGGCGGCGCCGTGGGTGGTGCAGGCGAGGTTCCCGAGCACCATGCCGAAGCAGTGGTAGAAGGGCACGGGGATGCACACCCGGTCCTCGGAGGTGTAGCCGCACCCCTCGCCCACGAAGAAGCCGTTGTTGAGGATGTTGTGGTGGCTGAGGGTGGCGCCCTTGGGGAAGCCCGTGGTGCCGCTGGTGTACTGGATGTTGATGGGGTCGTCGAAGCTCAGCTCGCCGGAGCGAGCGCGCAGGTCGTCGGCGCTGGCCCGGTCGGCGTCGGCCAGGAGCTCGTCCCAGTCGGGCGTGCCCAGGAACACCACCTGGTCGAGCCGGCCCAGCTTCGGGCGCACCTCAGCCACCATGTCGACGTAGTTCGACGTCTTGAACTCGGTGTCGGCCACGAGCAGGCGGCAGCCCGACTGGTTGAGGGCGTACTCGAGCTCGTGGGTGCGGTAGGCGGGGTTGATGTTGACGAGGATGGCGCCGAGCTTGGCGGTGGCGTACTGGACGAGGACCCACTCGGCGTGGTTCGGGCTCCAGATCCCGACGCGCTCGCCCTTGGCCACGCCGCGAGCGAGCAGGCCCCGCGCCACCTGGTCGACGGCCTCGTTGAAGGCGGCGTAGGTGAGGCGCACGCCCTGGTGGCGCACCACCAACGCCTCCCGGTCGGGAAAGCGCGCCACGATCTCGTCGAGGTTGGCCCCGACGGTCTGGCCGATGAGCGGCACCGGACTTGCCCCGTGTGCGTACGACAACGCCACGTTCCCACCCCCCGGGTCTCGCTGGTCTCGACGGCGGCGCCGGTGCGGCGGCTGGGCCGCGTCGGCGTGGAGAGGACGCTACCGCCCGGTCGAGCGTCCGCGACGCCCGACCTCTACCGAGGTCCGGGGACGTCTCGGCGCGATTTCCGCCACATATGGCGGTATTCGCGCCGAGAGTTTGCGCCGGATCGCCGGGGGCGATCGCCGAGGCAGAGCCGCTGCGTCGCCGGGCGCCGGGTCGGGCGAGCCGCTCCTAGGGGGCGGTGGCGGTGTCGTCAGGCTCGGTCGTGATGGGGCTGACGGCCTGCAGCCGCTCGGTGGCGACGACGCTCATCTCGGGGCCGTAGTGATCGCGCAGGTACGCGATGCCCTTGCGCCCCTCGGTCACCCGCCCGTCTGCCGTCCGCCCGTTCTGCACGAAGCGAGGACGGTAGCGACAGGCGCACCGAACGTCTACTGCCTGACCGGTCAGCCAGCCCACCGTCGTCGCCGCCCCGCCGCCGCCCTCCCGAGCGTTGGGACACTTTTCGCGCACATGCGACGCGAAAGTGACCCAACGCTAGGGGCGGCGGGGAAGGACGCGGCCGTCGACGAACGTGATGTCCTCGGCGCGCAGCCGGCGGGCCTGCTCGGGCGCGGCCGGCGCGACCAGACGGCCGTCGGCGGCGACGACGCGCCACCAGGGCAGGTCGGGCGGGACGTCGCGCAGCACGGCGCCGACGCCGCGGGCGGCACCGGGGAACCCGGCCTGCTCGGCGACCTCGGCGTAGCTCACGACCTCGCCGGGCCGCAGCGAGCGCACCACCGCTTCCACGGCCGCCCGGAATCGCTGCCGGTCGCGCGCCACGGTGCGACGGTACGGCCACGCGGGGGTCAGGATGGCGCATGACTTCGACCCACCTGGCGTCGGCGCTCGCCACGATCCCAGGGCCGGACGACCGCGGTGGCGCGCCGGTCACGCTCCTCGGATACGGCGCTGCCACCGCCGTCGTCGCCGCCGCCGGGGCGCAGTTCGCCCCGGCTGGGGGCCGGCCCGGCGCCACCTGGTACCGGTCGCTGGACAAGCCCCCGTTCACCCCACCCAACGCCCTTTTCGGCCCCGTGTGGACGGCGCTGTACGCCCTGTCCGCGGCCTCGGCCACGCGCGTCCGGCGCGCCGAGGACCCCTCGGGCGGGTTCGAGCGGAACCGGGCGCTGCGGTGGTGGTGGACCCAGACCGCCCTCAACGGCGCGTGGACCCCGCTGTTCTTCGGGGCCCGCAAGCCCAAGCTGGCTCTCGCCGATCTCGCCGCCCTGCTCGTCGCACTGGCCGCGTACACCCGTAGCGCCGCCAAGATCGACCGGCCGGCGGCCGCGCTGATAACGCCCTATCTGGCCTGGACGGCGTTCGCCGGCGCGCTGAACGCCGAGATCGTCCGCCGCAACCGCTGACGCCTCCGCCCACGTCGGTCGGCGGGCACGCCCCGAGAGGCGGTGGCCGTACGCCGGGCCTCGGGGTCGCCCGGCGAACTCTCGCCGGGCGACCCGTTCGCATCAGCTGCAGCCGCTGGTGGAGCCGCAGCTCGGGCAGGCGTAGCAGCTGCCCGCTCGCGTCATGGCCACGCCGCAGGTCATGCAGATGGGGCCGTCGTGCACCGCCGCCCAGCGGTCGGCGGGCGCCGGGACGGCGATGCCCGACTCGAGCTGGCCGGCCAGGTCGGCGGCCGAGGGGATGGACTTGGGGTCGGCGACGATGTCGGGCCCCTGCACCGTCTCGGTGACCGTCTCCTCCACACCGGGCAGGGTGGGCTGAAGGCGCTCGTCCACCGAGAAGATGCCGAGCTCGGCCCGCTCTTCCATGCTCAGGTACTCGAGCGCCAGCCGGCGGAACAGGTAGTCCATGATCGAGCTGGCGAACCGGATGTCGGGGTCGTCGGTCATGCCCATGGGCTCGAAGCGCATGTTTGTGAACGTCTCGACGAAGCCCCGCAGGGGGACGCCGTACTGCAGCCCGTGGCTGATGGCGATGGCGAAGGCGTCCATGATGCCAGCCAGCGTGGAGCCCTGCTTCGACACCCGGATGAACAGCTCGCCGGGACGGCCGTCCTCGTACTCCCCCACCGTGACGAACCCCTTGCAGTCGGCCACCCGGAACTCGAACGTACGGGAGCGCCGCCGCCGAGGCAGCTTCTCGCGCACCGGCTGGCGTACGACCCGCTCGATCACCTTCTCGATGATCTGGGGCGCAGCCTCCACCGCCGACTCGGCGCCGCTGTGCCCGACGACACCGGCCGACAACGGCTGGCCGACCTTGCAGTTGTCCCGGTAGATGGCCACTGCCTTGAGGCCCAGCTCCCACGCCAGCCGATGGATGTGCTCGACGTCCTCGACGGTGACGTGCTCGGGAGTGTTGATCGTCTTGCTCACGGCGCCCGAGATAAAGGGTTGGACGGCACCCAACATTCGGACGTGGCCCTCGTAATGAATGGCGTTGTCGCCCATGGAACAGGCGAAGACGGGCACGTGCTCGGGGGTGAGATGCGGCGCGCCCAGCACGGAGCCGTGGGCGTCGATGTGGGCGATGATCTCGTCGATCTGGGTCGGTCCGTAGCCGAGTCGGCGCAGGGCCCGGGGCACGGTCTGGTTGACGATGGCCATGGTGCCGCCGCCCACCAGCTTCTTCATCTTCACCAGCCCGAGGTCGGGCTCGATCCCCGTGGTGTCGCAGTCCATCATGAACGAGATCGTCCCGGTGGGGGCCAGCACCGTCGCCTGGCTGTTGCGGATGCCAAACTGCTCGCCGCCCGTGACGGCGTCGTCCCACGAGCACCGCGCCGCCTCGAGGAGCGCAGGGGGCACGAGGCCGGCGTCGATGTGGGCCGCCGCGTCGCGGTGCATGCGCAGCACACCCAGCATGTGGTCGGCGTTGTCGGTGAACCCGGCAAAGGGGCCCATGCGGCTGGCGATGCGCGCACTGGTGGCATAGGCGTGGCCGGTCATGAAAGCGGTGATGGCGGCCGACCACGCCCGACCGGCGTCGGAGTCGTAGGGCAGGCCGAGGGCCATGAGGAGCGCCCCGAGGTTGGCGTACCCGAGCCCGAGCTGGCGGAACGCCCGGGTGGTCTCGGCGATCTTCTCCGTGGGGTAGTCGGAGTTGCTGACCAGGATCTCCTGGGCGGTGAACACGATCTCGACGGCGTGGCGGAAGCCTTCGACATCGAAGCGGCCGTCGTCGTCGAGGAAGCGCAGCAGGTTGAGGCTGGCCAGGTTGCACGCCGAGTTGTCGAGCGACATGTACTCGCTGCACGGATTGGAGGCCGTGATCGGGCCGGTGGCGGCCGCGGTGTGCCAGCGGTTGATCGTGGTGTCGAACTGGAGGCCCGGGTCGGCGCATTCCCAGGCGGCCTGGGCGATCTGGCGGAACAGATCCCGCGCTCGCACGCGCTTGAGCACCGCACCGGTGGTGACGGCGCGCAGCTCCCAGTCGGCGTCGGCCTCGACGGCGCGCATGAACTCGTCGGTGACCCGCACCGAGTTGTTGGCGTTCTGGTACTGGATCGAGTGGCTGTCGACGCCGTCGAGGTCCATGTCGAAGCCGGCGTCGCGCAACGCCCGGGCCTTGCGCTCCTCACGGGCCTTGCACCACACGAACTCCTCGACGTCGGGGTGGTCGACGTTGAGGATGACCATCTTGGCGGCGCGCCGGGTCTTGCCGCCGGACTTGATGGTGCCGGCCGAGGCGTCGGCTCCCCGCATGAACGAGACCGGACCCGACGCGGTGCCGCCGCCCTTCAGGTGCTCGACCGACGAGCGGATGCGGGACAGGTTGACGCCGCTGCCCGAGCCGCCCTTGAAGATGATGCCCTCCTCCCGGTACCAGTTCAGGATCGAGTCCATCGAGTCGTCGACGGCGAGGATGAAGCAGGCCGACGCCTGCTGGGGCACCCCGTCGACGCCGATGTTGAACCACACGGGCGAGTT
>JBIOZN010000327.1:0-10780 GCA_044871175.1 Acidimicrobiales bacterium
CACTGGTGGTACGGGCAGGTGAGGTGCCGGGCCGACGTCGGCCCGGCGATGGAGCACAACGCCACGCCCCGGTGCGCGCAGCGGTTCACCAGGACGTTCACCTCCCCCGAGCGGTCGCGCGCGACGATCACCTCGGTGTCACCGACGGCGGACAGCAGGTGGTCGCCGGGCGCCGGGATCTCGGCCTCCAAGGCGACGTAGCTCCACGCTGGGCCCGCGAAGATGCGCTCCAGCTCGCGGCGGTACACCCCTTCGTCGGTGTACAGCCAGTGCGGCACCCGGCTGACCCCCTCGTCCGGCCACGTGGGCCGCGGGTCGGCGTCCACGCCGGGCCGGTCGTCGATGACGAGCATCACGCCGGTTCCAGGACGGCGAGGGTGGGCCGAGGGGCGGGCAGGGTGTGCGCCGCCCGGGTGCGGCCGAACGCCAGCGCCGACGCGGCCAGGCCGGCCAGCACGCCGAGCCCGGCGAGGTAGAGGACGCGAGGCGCACCCGTGCGGACATCGTCGAGGCGCACGAGCGCGGCGCCCAGAGCGGCCAGCGGCCACACGGCCAGGGCCAGCATCGGGACCCGGGCCTCGTCCCACCGGTCGCGGACCACTGCGTAGGCGGCGGCGAGGGCGAGGAACGCGGCCCACGACCCGGCGAAGCGGGCACCGAGGCCGGCCACGGCGAACGGGCCGTGGCGGCTGACCACATTGGGCCCGAACCACAGAGTCAGGGCGAGAACGCCGTAGCCGACGCCCATCGTCGCGAGGACGGCACGCGCCCACGGCCGCAGTCCGGGTCGCCGGCGGCGGGCCATCGGCGCGCCCCGCATCACCCACAGCGTGAGGCCGAAGGCGATCGGGCTGGCGACGAACAGCACGGCCCAGGCCAGGGCTTGCCAGCGGCTGAAGTCGAAGGTGTCGTGGTGGTGGGCGGTGGCCACCAGCGTGGGGAGGCTGAGCCCGAACACGGCCACGCACAGGCCGCGCATCCCGGCCCACTCCTCGCGGAAGGCCGCCCATGCGAACACGATCGCCGAGGCCACGTAGAACGCCCCGACCAAGGCGGCCAGTGCGGGCGGCCCGAGCGCCCAGGAGAAGTAGCGCCCGCTCGAGCGGGGGGCCGCCAGCATGATCACGCCGACGATCCCCGCGGCCAGCGCGACGAGCGCGCACAACGTGCGAGGAAGGGCCGTGTGGGTGCGGGGCGCGGCCGCCGTGTGGTGCATGCCCGCCCATACGACTGGTCGTGACCGCCGGTTCAGGTCCCGGCGGACTCTCGCAGCGGGGGGTTACAGCGGCGGGCGGGGAATCGGATGGAGGCGCTCGTAGGCGCGGGCGGCCCGCAGGACGAGGGCGTCGGCGAACATGGGCCCGACGATCTGCAGTCCGATGGGCAGGCCCCGGCGGGTGAGCCCGCACGGGATCGTGGCCGCAGGCTGCTGGGTGAGGTTGAACGGGTAGGAGAACGGTGTCCAACCGAGCATGGACGTGGGGTCGAGGGGCACCTGGCCGGCGGGCCGGGCGGCGAAGGCGGGCACGGCCACGGTGGGCGTCACGAGCAGGTCGACGTGCTCCATGTACTGGCGCATGGACGAGCCGAGCTCGCCGCGGCGCAGGACCAGGCGCTGCACCTCGAGGTTGGTGAGGGCGGCACCCAACTCGGCCTCGGCGGCGAAGTCGGGATCGGTCACCGCCTGCTGCTCGGCGGTGAGGGCGTTCCACAACGTCCAGGCGCCGGTGAACCAGAGGCCGGTGGTGATCTCGAGGGGGTCCTCGAAGCCGGGGTCGGCCTGCTCGACGGTGGCACCCAAAGCGGCCAGATCGTCCACCGCCGTGGCCACGGCGGCCGCCACCTCGGAATCGACCTGGGCGTAGCCGAGGGTGGGCGAGTAGACGACCCGCAGGCCCGTGACGCCGTCGTCGAGCCCCTGGGTGAGGTCGTTGTCGTCGGGGGGCAGCGACGTCCAGTCCCGGGCATCGGGGCGCTTGAGGACGTTCATCATGCGGGCGGCGTCCTCGACGCTCATGCTGTGGGGCCCGACGTGGGCGACGGTGCCGAAGGGCGACAGGGGATGGGCGGGGACCCGCCCGAAGCTGGGCTTGAACCCGAAGTTGCCGCAGAACGCCGCCGGGATGCGCACCGAGCCGGCGCCGTCGGTGCCGATGCCGATCGGGGTGAGGCCGGCGGCGATGGCCGCCGCCGTTCCCCCCGACGACCCGCCCGGCGTCTTGGTGGTGTCCCACGGGTTAAGGGTGAGGCCGGTGAGGGGTGAGTTGGTCTCGCCCTTGCAACCGAACTCGGGGGTGGTGGTCTTGCCCACGAGCACCGCCCCTGCCTCACGGAGGCGGGCGCACGCCGGGGCATCGACGTCCCAGGGCTGGTGGGGGTCGACCGTGCGGCTGCCCCGCAGTGTCGGCCACCCCCGGGTGAGCACCAGGTCCTTGATGGACATGGGCACCCCGTCCACGGCGCTGGCCGGCTCCCGCCGCTGCCAGCGCGCTTCGCTGGCCCGGGCGGCCGCGAGCGCGTCGTCGGGGGCGAGGAAGCAGAACGCGTTGAGCAGGGGCTGGAGGCGCTCGATGCGATCGAGCACCGCCTGGGTCGCCTCCACCGGCGAGGCATCTCCCCGTTGGTAGAGCGCCACCAGTTCGGTCGCCGTGCACTGGGTCAGGTCGGTCGGGTCGCTCACGGTGCGCGACAGCTCAGCCGAGGACGCGGCCGTACATCTCACCCAGGGGATCGCTGATCAGTTCGAGGCGAGCGCCGTCGGGATCCCGGAAGTACAGCGACGACCCGTCGACGTGGGCGTAGGGCACCACCGCCTCGTCGAGGCGCTCCTTCAGGCGCTGCCACCGGGTGGGCTCGACCGAGATGGCCAGGTGGTGGAGGCCGCCCAGTACCTCGGCGTAGGGGCCGAGGTCGAGCCCGGGCAGGTCGAAGAAGGCGAGCGCATTGCCGTGGCCGATGTCGAAGAAGAAATGGGTCGAGCCGCCGTAGTCCCGGTTCTCGAACATCTCGGTCAGGGGGAACTCCAGCACGCCCTGGTAGAAGTCGACGGTGCGCTCCACGTCGCCGCTCACGAGGGCGACGTGGTGCACCCCCCGGGCCGACGGCGCCGGCCGCTCGGAGGCCGGGCGCAGGTGACGGGCGGCGATGGCGGCCCGGCGCTCGTCGGCCGCCTGCCGTTCGGCGCCCTGCAGCCCGGCGACCGGGTCGGCGTGCGCGTGCGTCGTCATGAGCCCACCGTAGACGCCCACGGGCCGGGCCGGCCGGGCCGGCCGGCGACGAGGAACTCTCGGCGCGCTTCCCGCCATGTATGTGTGGCGAGATTCGCGCCGAGACCCCGACCCGCGCCGACAGAAGGCGGCTGTTCAGGAGGCAGGGCCAGCGTCGGTACCATCACGGCCGCCGGTCCGGCTCGCGTCTGCAGCGAGCCGGCCGCGGGAATGGGCCACGAGCGAGGGGGAGGCCATGTTCGATCTGAGTGGCAAGACGGCACTGGTCACCGGGGCGTCGTACGGGCTCGGGGTCACGTTCGCCGATGCACTGGCGGAGGCGGGGGCCAATCTCGCCTTGACGGCTCGCAGCTCGGAGATGCTGGAACAGGCGGCCACGCAGCTGTCCGAACGAGGCACCAAGGTCACCTGGTACACCGGTGACGTCGCCGTCGAAGCCGACGTCGACAGGATCGTGGCGGCGACCCTCGACGACCACGGCCACATCGACGTGCTCGTCAACAACGCGGGTGTCTCGGACCTGCGCGGCCTGCCGTCGGAGCAGTTCGACGACGAGATGTTCATGAAGATCATGGCCGTCGACGTACTGGGCGTGTGGCACTACGCCCGGTCCGTCGGTCGCCACATGCTGGCCCGGGGCGGGGGTTCGATCATCAACATCAGCTCGATCCTCGGCGACGGGGGCGGCGAGAACAACACGCCCGCCTATTACGCCTCGAAGGGGGCGGTGAACCAGCTGACCAAGCAGCTGGCCGTCGAATGGGGCGACCGGGGCGTGCGGGTGAACGCCATTGCGCCCAACTTCTTCGTGTCGGAGATGACGCGACCGCTGTTCGACCAGTTGGGTCTGGGCGACTGGGTCGCCAGCCGGACGCCCATGCGGCGGATGGGACTCGACGAAGACTTGCGGGGGCCCATCGTGTTCCTCGCCTCGGACGAGTCCTCGTACGTGAGCGGCATGATCCTCTACGTCGACGGCGGATTCAACGCCAGCCGCGGGGCATGGCAGATCCGCCCCGGGAACCATTTCTGGAACGAACCCGAAAAGCCGATGATCGGACAGGCCTACGAGGGCCTGGTCCAGCTCCCGGACGGTGATTGGAAGTTGGGCATCCCCGGCGTCCACCGCTGACCCAAGAGGTATTCCCGGTCGCGCCTGGCCCGGGGCGGGGGAGAATGCGGCCCGTGTGGCACCACGTGCGCCTCGACGACGTCGAGGTGGCGTTCGAGCTGGCGGGCGAAGGCGACCCCGTGGTGCTGCCGCACGCCCGCCCGTTCGTCGGGTGGTACGCGCCGCTCGTGGCCGCCCTTCCGGCCGTGACGGTGCTGCGATACCACCGCACCCTGTCCGCCGGCCGGACAGGGTTCAGCATCGACGACGACGCCGCCATCTGCGCCCGGCTGCTGCACCATGTCGGCCTGGGCCCGCCCCACATCGTGGGCCACTCCTACGGCGGCCTGGTCGCGCTCGCCCTGGCCCGGGGCGGCGAGGCGGTGCGCTCGCTGGCGGTGCTCGAACCCGCCGCCACCGGGTTCCTCCCGCCCGAGCACGCGGCCGTTGCGGTGGCCCCGCTGCTCGAGCTCGGCCGAGCGGAAGGGCCCGAGGCCGCCACGGACCGGTTCCTCGAGGCGGTCCTCGGCGACGATGCCCGACAACTGCTGGACCGGCACGTGCCGGGTGCCCGCGACGAGGCCCTCGCCCACGCCGAGCAGTTCTTCGGGGCCGAGCTACCGGCGGTGGTGCGGTGGACGTTCGGGCCCGAGGACGCTGCGGGCATCGCCGCGCCGATCCTCAACGTGACGGGCGACAGCAGCGTGCCCCGGTTCGCCCAGGGCGGCGCCCTCATCCAAGCGTGGTTCCCCGACGCGCGGCGGTATGTCCTCCCGGCCGCCACCCACCTGCTGATGGCGCAGAACCCCGAGGCAATGGCGGCGCGACTGCAGCAATTCTGGGCGTCCTGCTGAGCAGGTCGTCATGCGCCGCCTTTCCTGACCCCTGAGCCCGCGGAGACATCCATGCAGATCGCCATCGGCCTCTTTCCCCAGTTCACTGCGCTCGACGCCATCGGGCCCTACCAGGTCTTCGCCAACGTGCCCGATGTCGAGCTCGTCCTGTGCGCCGCTCGAAAGGGTGACCTCGCCGATGACAAGGGCCTGCTGCACTTCGATATCGCCCACACCTTCGACGACGTGCCTGCGCCCGACGTGCTCCTCGTCCCCGGTGGTCTGATCACCCGCAAGCTCGCGCGCGACGGCGATCCGGTGATCGAGTGGATCCGTCGCGCCCATCCGCACACGACCTACACGACCTCGGTGTGCACCGGGGCGCTGTTGCTCGGCGCCGCCGGCCTGCTGGAGGGGTTGCGGGCCACGACGCACTGGATCGCCTACGAGGCGCTCCGCTCGTACGGCGCCGAGCCCACCGAGGAGCGCGTCGTCGACGAGGGCAAGATCGTCACCGCGGCCGGCGTCTCGGCCGGGATCGACCTCGCGCTGGCGCTCCTCGGTCGGATCGCCGGTGCCGAGACCGCCCAAGCCATCCAGCTCGTCTTGGAGTACGACCCCCAGCCGCCCTTTGACGCCGGTGCGCCGTCGAAGGCGCCCGCGGAGATCGCCGCCCTCGTGCGCGGGCTGCTGACCGACGCCGAGCACCGCATGCTCGGCTCGTCCTGACCGCCTGAGCCGCCGCCCGCGGCCACCCGGGACGCGCGGGTGGGCGGCTTGCCGGGCCGTGCCGAAGGCGGGAGCATGCCGGTGTGGATGGCAGGCGCGGGATCGTGGAGATCGGCCTGATGGGCCCGTTCACGGTCAGCGTCGGCGGGGTGGTCGTCGAGGCGCCTTGGCGGCTGCGCAAGGCGAAGACGATCGTCAAGCTGCTTGCGCTGGCGCCCGCCCACCGCGCCCACCGGGACGTTCTCATCGAGCTGCTGTGGCCCGAGGTCGCGCCCGGGTCGGGTGTGAACAACCTCCATCAGGCCCTGCACGCCGCCCGCCAGGTGCTGGGGGCCGAGCACATCGTCCTGCGCGACGAGGTCGTGGTGCTCGGCGGCGACGATGGCCTGTCCGTCGACGTCGACGAGTTCGATGCCGCCGCCACCAAGGCGAGCCAGACCGGCGACCCGGAGGAGCTGCGCCACGCGCTCGACCTCTGGAAGGGTGAGCTGCTCCCCGAGGACCTCTACGAAGACTGGGCGACGGCCCAGCGCGACCGGCTCAACGGCGTCCACGCCCGGGTCGTGCGCGACCTGGCCGACGCCCTCGTCGCCGGCGGACACCCCGAAGAGGCGGTGACGCTGCTCGAGCCCGTCGCCGTCGAACGGGCCACCGACGAACCGCTCCACCGGTCGCTGCTGGGGGCGCTGGCGGCGGCCGGGCGACGGTGGGAAGCCGAGACCGCCTTCGAGCGTCTGCGGGACAACCTGCACGAGGCCTACGGCGTCGAACCGGAACCGGAGACGACCGCGGCCTACCGGAGGTTGTTCGTCGGGGGCGCACCCGACGCCGGTAAGGGGCGCCACAACCTCCCGACGTTGTCGACCAGCTTCGTGGGCCGCCATCGGCAGCTGGCCGAGCTGTCGCGACTGCTCGCACGGACCCGCCTGCTCACGCTCACCGGCCCCGGCGGGGCGGGCAAGACGCGCCTGGCGGTCGAGCTCGCCCATCGCCAGGTCGCAGAGGCCCGGCGGGCGGACGGCGTCTGGCTCGTCGAGCTGGCCGGCGTGGCCCACGAGAGCGCGGTCGCCTCCGCGGTCGCGTCCGCCCTCGAGCTCCCACTGGCCGGCGGCCGTCCGTCGATCCCCTCCCTCGTCGATCAGCTCGCGGCCCGCGACCTGCTGCTCGTCCTTGACAACTGCGAGCACGTTCTCGCCGGCGTCATCCCGTTGACCGTGCAACTGCTGGCCCACTGCCCCGACCTGGCGGTCCTCGCTACCAGCCGCGAACCGCTCGGGCGGCCCGGCGAGGTGGCCTGGCGGGTGCCCTCCCTGGAGCTGCCGGGACGAGACGTGGACGCCGCCCCGGAGCTGCTGGCGGGGTTCGAATCCGTGCAGCTGTTCGTCGAGCGCGCCCGTGACGCATCACCGACCTTCGTCCTCGACGCCGCCACCGCGCCCGCGGTGGCCGACATCTGCCGCCGCCTGGACGGCATTCCCCTCGCGCTCGAACTCGCCGCCGTCAGGATCGCTCATTTGTCGGCGGCCCAGCTGGCGGCTCGCTTGGGCGACGCCCTGGGTGTCCTCAAACGTCGCGAGCGCGGCCCTGGTGACCACCACGGCCAGGCTGATCGACAACAGACGCTGGCGGCCACCTTGGACTGGAGCCACGGCCTCCTGCTCGACGACGAGCGCGTGGCCTTTCGCCGCCTCGCCGTGTTCGCCGGCGGCTTCGATCTCGACGGCGCCGCCGCCGTGTGCGATCTCGGCGATGTCGTCGACGTCCTCGGTCGCCTGGTCGACAAGTCCCTCGTGGCCGCCGACACGGCGGGCGAGGCGGCCCGCTACCACATGCTCGAGGTCATCCGGCAGTACGCGCTCGCCCGGCTGGAAGGGGCGGGCGAGCTGCCTGCGTGCCGCGAGCGTCACCGCGCCTGGTACGCCCGGGAGGCCGCTCGCCATGACCCCGACCGGGGCGTTCCCATCGTCCTCGAACCGTCCACGTGGTTCGACGTCGAGCAGGACAACCTTCGCGTGGCATTTTCCAGCGCGCTCGACCAGGCCCCGCACATGGCGCTGGACCTCGCGACCAGCACCTGGCGGTTCCTGTTCTCCCGGGGGCAGCTGGCCGAGGGCCTGGCCTGGCTCACCGCGGCGCTCGACCACGACCCGGAGCTGTCGCCGCTGCGGGCTCGCGCGCTGTTCGCCACAGGCGTGCTGCACGTCCGGCGGGGCGACATCGAGGCCGTCGCCGGCTTGGCCGACGTCATCGTCGAGGTGGCTCGGCGGCTCGGTGATCACCGAGCGATGGCCGCCGCGCTCGATCAGGCCGCCATCTTCAGCCTCATGGGCCACGACTGGCCGGCGGCGAGGCGCTATTCGGCGGCCGCGCTCGAGCGTGCCGGCGGTGACCCGTCGATCCGGGCATGCTCCGGCCACTTCGCGGGTGTGCTGGCGTTGGCGTTGGGGGAAGTCGAGACGGCCCGTGCCGCCCTGGCCGAGGCGACCGCCGCGCTCGACCGCGTCCCCGCGGGCGCACCGCCGTTCTTCACCACGCTCACGACGTGCTGGATCATCGACGACCGTCGCCCGGTGCCGCTGCCGGTACCCGAGGACTCGATGCTCCTGGGGCGCCGGGTCGGCGCGGCGCAGGCCCAGGGCCACATCGCCGTCGCGGCCGCCCTCGCCGAGCGCTTCGGCGGTCGAGTGGAACGGGCCCTCACCCTGCTCGACGAGGCCGTCGAACGGTTCACGGCCCTCGGCGACGCCTACGGTCTGGGCTACGCCGTCAGCCAGCGGGGCCACACCCTGCGCTGGGCGGGGGATTGCCGGGCGGCCTTGGCCGCATTCGACGCCGCCGGGGAGATCCGCGGGCCCTTGCGCGACCTGCGAGCCATCGCCGTGACCCTCGCCGGGCGTTCGTACGTCGAGGCACTGCTCGGCCATGCCGGCGCCGCTCGCCACGGGGTCGAGGAGGCGGTGGCGATGATGCGTCGTTCCGGCGACGTGCCCGGCGTCGCCATCACGCGCCACATCGAGGCACTGATCGAGCTCGAGCTGGGTGGCCTCGACGCCGCCCGGCCGCCCCTGGAAGAGAGCGTGCTGCTGGCTGATCGCGTCACGCCCACGCACGCCATCGGGTGGCAGTACGTGCTGCTCGCCCGTGTGCGTGCCGCGGTCGGTGACCTCGACGGCTCGACTCGGGCCGAGCTGGAGGCGACCCGCCGCTTCGAGCTGCTCGGCGACGGGCGGGGCCGGCGCGCACTGCTAAGAGCGCGCAAAGCGGGCGCGTTCATCATGTCGTCCTGAGCACAACTCTTGAGGAGGATGACATGGCACGTGTGATGGGCGACGCCACCGTTGGCGAGCTCGAGGCGGGCCTCGCAGGCTCCGTCGTGCGCCCCGGCGACGGGGACTACGAGGAGGCCCGGCGGGTCTGGAATCACGCCATCGACAAACACCCCGCGCTCATCGTGCGGGCGGCCGGCACCGACGACGTGGTGCGGGCGGTGCGCTTCGCGACGAGCGAGGGCCTGCCCGTGGCCGTGCGTGGGGGCGCCCACAGCGTGGCCGGCTTCTCCACCTGCGATGACGGGATCGTCATCGACCTGTCGGCCATGAGCAACGTCGCGGTCGACCCGGCGGCTCGCCGGGCGGTGGCCGGCGGCGGCACCAAGTGGGCGACCTTCGACGCGGCCACCCAGGCGCACGGCCTGGCCACCACCGGAGGGTTGGTGTCCACCACCGGACTCGGCGGCTTCGCGCTGGGCGGTGGCATCGGCCATCTGGTGCGCGCCCACGGGCTCACCTGCGACAACCTCGTCTCCGCCGAGCTCGTCACCGCCGACGGCTCGATCGTGCGGGCCTCGGCCGACGATGATGCCGAGCTGTTCTGGGCGCTCCGGGGCGGAGGGGGCAACTTCGGGGTGCTGACGGCCCTGGAGCTGGCGCTGCATCCCGTGGGCCCCACCGTGCTCGGCGGGGTCGTCTTCTACGACGGCCGGGACGCGGCCGAGATGGTCGCCCGCTGGCGCGACATCGTGGCCGACGCTCCCGACGAGCTGAGCTCGCTGGTCAACCTCACCACCGCGCCTCCCGCGCCCTTCCTGCCCGAAGAGTGGCACTTCAAGAAGATCGGTGCGGTGCTTGCGTGCTGGGCGGGCGATCCCGCCGAGGGGGAACGGGTGGTCGAGCCGCTCCGGTCGCTCGGCACGGTGGTGGCCGACCTGCTCGGGCCCATCCCCTATGTCCAGCTCCAGCAGCTGCTCGACGCGCTGTGGACACCGGGCGCGGCCAACTACTTCACGTCGGCCTTCATGGACCGCCTTCCCGACGAAGCCGTGAGCACCTACGCCGACTTCCACCGGCGCTCCGCCGACCTTCCGGTGCAGGCGGAGTTGCACATCCATCACCTGGGTGGGGCCATGGGCCGGGTGCCCTCGGACGCGACGGCCTTCACCGACCGCAGCTCGCCGTACATCCTCAACTGCATCGCGCGGACGCCGGACGCGAGTGACCTTCCCCCGCAGAGGGACTGGGCCCGAGCCGCACGTGACGCCATGGCGCGCTACGGCTCCGGCGGCCTGTACGTGAACTTCACCGGCGAAGGCGGGGACGACAAGGTCAGGGCGGCGTACCCGCCGGAGGTGTTCCGACGCCTGCAGCAGGTCAAGGACCGCTACGACCCCTCCAACGTGTTCCGGTTCAACCAGAACATCGCGCCCTCCACGGCCCGATGAGGCGCCGTGAAGCGGAGAGGCGCGAGCGTGCGGTTCGCACTGGCCGACGCCACCGGCTTCGGGGCGGCGAGGCCCCGCGGCGCCGCGGATCGGGTGCCGGTCAAGGTGCACTTTGCTGCCCGAGGCAGGGATGTGCACCGTAGAGGTGCAGATCCCTGACCGA
>JBIOZN010000328.1:0-6191 GCA_044871175.1 Acidimicrobiales bacterium
CCTTAGGCAGCCGAATGCACCGTAGAGGTGCAAATCCCTGACTGAAGCGACCCCCTCGGCTGACGCTGCGCGGCTGTGGCGGTCTGGCGAGCGCCTGAGGGGCCGCGCCGGGGTCCGCGAGCGGCGCGGGGGTGCGCCGGGTTCCGGCCGGGGGCCGCGTAGGCTGGCCGGATGGGCGAGAGCAGGGAGGCGTGCGGCGTCTTCGGCGTGTACGCACCCGGCCTGCCCGTCAGCCACCTCACCTCTCTCGGCCTCCACGCCCTCCAGCACCGGGGGCAGGAGTCGGCGGGCATGGCCGTGGGCGACGGCGCCGCCATCACCGTCGTCAAGGACATGGGGCTCGTGTCCGGTGTGTTCGACGAACGCACCCTGGCCGGCCTGTCCGGCCACTCCGCTATCGGCCACACGCGCTACAGCACGACGGGTTCGTCCACGTGGCGGAACGCCCAGCCCGTGTACCGGGACGTGGGCGACCGCGAGTTCGCCCTCGGCCACAACGGCAACCTCACCAACACCGCCGCTCTGGCCGACGGAGCGGGGATGCTGCCGGGCACGGTGGCGAGCGACTCCGACCTCATGGCCGAGCTCCTCGCCCGAGAGATGACCGAGGGCCGCGCCGACCTGGTCACCGCCCTCGTGCGCGTACTCCCCCGTTGCGAGGGCGCGTTCTCCCTGGTGCTCATGGACGCCGAGCGCGTCGTCGGCGTACGCGACCCCAACGGCTTCCGTCCCCTCTGCCTGGGCCGGCTCGACGGCGGGTGGGTGCTGGCGTCGGAGACGCCCGCCCTCGACATCGTGGGTGCCCGTTTCGTGCGCGAGCTCGACCCCGGCGAGGTCGTGGTGATCGACGGTGAGGGGCCCCGCAGCGTGCGGCCCTTCCCCGACCGGCGCATCGAGCCGCGCCTGTGCCTGTTCGAGTTCGTGTACTTCGCCCGGCCCGACGCCCAGCTGTACGGCCGCAGCGTGGTGTCGGCTCGCGTGCGGATGGGGGAGCAGCTGGCGGCGCAGGCACCGCTGCCCCCCGACGCCGTGTCGCCCGCCCGACCCGCCATGGTGATGCCCGTGCCCGAGTCGGGGGTGCCCGCCGCCCAGGGTTTCGCCCGGGCCTCGGGTGTCCCGTACGGCGACGGCCTGGTGAAGAACCGCTACATCGGGCGCACGTTCATCGCCCCCAACCAGGAGCGCCGGGCCCAGGGCGTGCGCATGAAGCTCAATCCCTTGCGCGAGCAGATCGCCGGCCGCCGCCTCGTGGTGGTCGACGACTCCATTGTCCGCGGCACGACGACGCGGGCCGTTGTCGCCATGCTGCGCGAAGCGGGGGCGGCCGAGGTGCACCTGCGGATCATGTCGCCGCCCTACCGCTGGCCCTGCTTCTACGGGATGGACACGGGCGAACGCTCGACGCTGCTGGCCGCCGACCTCACGGTGGACGAGATCGGCCGTTACGTGGGGGCCGACACGCTCGCCTATCTCACGCTCGACCGGCTCGTCGCCGCCGTCGGGGCGCCCGGCGCGGGCTTCTGCGACGCCTGCCTCACCGGGCACTACCCCACCGACGTGCCGGCGGCCGACACCAAGGCGGTGCTCGAGGTCGGCCCCCGGCCGGCGACTCTCATCGATGCGGGCGCCGCAGCCCCGGTCGGCACGGGCACCATCGGCTCGGCCCCCGTCGGCCCGGCCCCGGCCACCCCCGTCGGCTCGGCCCCCGTCGGCCCGGCCCCCGTCGGCCCGGCCCCGGCGGCCCCCGTCGGCCCGGCCACCCCCGTCGGCCCGGCCGCCCCCGTCGGCTCGGCCCCGGCCACCCCCGTCGGCTCGGCCCCCGTCGGCCCGGCCCCGGCCACCCCCGTCGCTGCGGCCACCCCCGTCGCTGCGGCCACGCCCGTCGCTCCGGCCGCCCCCGTCGGCTCGGCCCCGGCCACCCCCGTCGCTCCGGCCGTTCCCGTCGTGCCGGCCGCCCCGCTGCGTGCCTGAGCGCTACGCCGCCGCCGGGGTCGACCTCGACGCCGCCGAGGAGGCCGTCCGGCGCATCGCCCCCCTCGTCCGCTCCACCCGGCGCCCGGAGGTGCACGGCGACGTGGGCGGGTTCGGCGCCCTCGTGGCCGTACCCCGCGGCTACCGGGAACCGGTGCTGGTGTCGTCCACCGACGGCGTCGGCACCAAGCTGGCGGTGGCCGAGTTGGCCGGGCGGTACGACACCATCGGGATCGACCTCGTGGCCATGTGCGTCGACGACATCGCCGTCTGCGGGGCCGAACCGCTCTATTTCCTCGACTACGTGAGCGTGGGGCGGCTCATCCCGGGCGTGGTCGAGGCGGTGGTGGCCGGCGTGGCCGACGGATGCCGCCAGGCGGGCTGTGCGCTGGTGGGTGGTGAGGTGGCCGAGCACGGCGAGGGCCACCCCCTCGACCTGGCGGGCTTCGCCGTCGGCGTGGTAGAGGCCGACGCCGTGCTCACGGGGGCCGCCGTCCGCCCCGGCGACCGACTCGTGGGGGTGGCGTCGCCCGGGTTGCGCTCCAACGGCTACTCGTTGGCCCGGGCGGCGCTGCTCGGACCCGCGCCCGTGGCGGCCCAGCTCGACGGGCCGGCGTGGCCGGGCGCCGACGTCACTCTGGGCGACGAGCTGCTCCGGCCCTCGCCGATCTACAGCCCTGCCCTGGCCCGTCTGCGGGCCGCCGTGCCCGTCCACGCCCTCGCCCACGTCACCGGTGGAGGGCTGCCCGGGAACCTGCCCCGCGTGCTACCGGTGGACTGCGCGGCCGTCGTCACCGCGGGGGCGTGGCCGGTGCCGCCGATCTTCGCCGAGATCCAGCGCCGGGGCGACGTCGCCGACGACGAGATGGCGCGCGTCTTCAACCTCGGCGTGGGCATGGTGGCGGTGATGCCGCCCGACGCGGTGCCCGCCGCCGTCACCGTGCTGGCCGAGCACGGCCACGACGCCTACGAGCTCGGCAGCGTCGTCCCCGGGGCCCGCCGGGTCGTCTACCGCTGAACGCCCGCCGATCAGGCGGCGTGCGGGGCGACGGCTTGGGCCACGAGGGCGAGGTGGTCGAGGTCGGCGAGGTCGAGCACCTGCAGGTACACGCGCGCTGCGCCCGCCTCGGCCCAGCTCCGCAGCGCGGCGACCGCCTCGTCGGGCGTGCCGCACACACCGTGGCGGCGCAACTCGTCGGGCTCTCGTCCGATGGCGGCCGCCCGCCGGGCGAACTCACCCTCGTCGGCGCCGACGCAGACGACGAGGCAGGCCGAATAGACGAGCGATCCCGGGTCACGGCCCAACGCCTGGCACGCCCGGTGGACACGGGCGACGGCGGCGCCGAACTCGTCGATCCTGCGGAAGGCGAGGTTGAACTCCTGCGCGTACTGCGCGGCCAGGCGCGGCGTACGCCGGGGCCCGCCGCCGCCGACGATGACGGGGATGGGCGACTGCACCGGCTTGGGCAGCGCGGGTGAGTCGGTGATGGGGTAGTGCGGTCCGGGGTGGGAGAACCGTTCGCCCCTGGGCGTGGCCCACAGTCCGGTGATGATGGCCAACTGCTCCTCCAGGCGGTCGAAGCGCTCGGCCAGGTCGGGGAAGGGGACGCCGTAGGCGGTGTGCTCGGCCTCGTACCACCCGGCGCCGATGCCGAGCTCGACGCGACCCCCCGACATCTCGTCGACCTGGGCCACGCTGATGGCCAGCGGCCCGGGAAGGCGGAAGGTGGCGGCGGTGACCATCGTGCCCAGGCGGATCCGTTCGGTCTCACGAGCGAGGCCGGCCAGCGTGACCCAGGCGTCGGTGGGCCCGGGCTGCCCGCTCACGGCGCCCATCCTCAGGTAGTGGTCGGAGCGGAAGAAGCCGTCGAAGCCCAGCCGCTCGGCGGCCTGGGCCACCGCCAGCAGGTCCTCGTAGCTGGCGCCCTGCTGGGGCTCGGTCATGATCCGGAGGTCCACCGGGGCCACCCTACGAGCGGTCAATCGGCGAGCAGGAGCGCGACCGAGGCGAGGGCGACGACAGGGGCGGCCACCACCGTGACGGCGACGGCGAGCAGGGCGAGCGCCGTCAGCCACAGCGCCGGCGGCAGGAGCGGGGCGTAGAGCTGGCGCGCCCGATCGGCCAGCCCGGTCGCGGCGAGGGCCAGGCGCAGGGCTCGCAGGGCCCGGAGGCCCCGCAGGCCGGCGAGCACGCCTCGCCGTCGCGGCTCGTCCCGTGACGGCGGCGGGGCGGCACGAGCGGGGAGGGCGCGGCGGAGGTCCCCGGCCTCGGCCAGCACCCGCCGGGGGTCGCCCAGACCCCGCCGGAGCCGGCGCCGGTGCCACAGCAGGCGAACCGGGCCGGCGACGCCGAGGACACCCAGCGCCCACCAGGCGCTCGCCCCCTCATCGGAGCTCAGCAGCCAGGGCGCCAGGGAGGCGAGGATGATCGCGGTGCCGCCCAGCCCGGCCAGGGCGGTGGGCAGGAACGGGCGGGTGGCGACGCGCACCAGCCGAGCCATCCGATCGAGGGCGCTGAGCTCACTGCCGACCGGCCCCATCCACGCATCCTGGCCGCCCCCCGAGTGAACTCGGTGCGAGCGGGGGCAGAGGAGGCGGCCCGTCTCGGCGCAGCAGGAACACTCGGCGCACCCGGCGAGCAACCCCTGCTCCTGGTGCGCCGAGACGCGGCGGAGGCGCCGAGGACCCGGCCGGCGGGCCGGGGACCGGACGAGTGTCAGTCGTTCCCCTCGGCGCGGCTCGGCCCGAGCACCGACCGCCCGGTGAGGCGCGCCGGGCGCAGGCGCAGCCAGCGGTCCTTGGCCCCCGGCGCCCACGGCTCCAGGCGCAGCGCGCCCCCGCCCCCCGATGCTCCGGCGAGGTCACCGGTGGCGTCCTCGAGCACGCCCGAGGCGAGGACGCTCCACCCCACCCGCAGGTCGGAGTCGTACCGGTCGACCTCGAAGGTCACCTGCCGGCCCACGAAACCGGCCGACGACGACGACGCATCGACCCGCACGACGATGCTCTCGCCGTCGAGGGCGTAGTTCACCGGGAGCACCTCGGGTGGCTCACCCGGCAGGCCCATCCGTCCCACCGTCTCACCGGCCAAGGCCGCCCAGCAGTCCTCCTGGTCGAGGGGGACCAGCTCGGGCGCCACCTCCCAGTCGCTCACTGCTTCCCCCCCAGGTCCATCACCACGGTGACCACACCTTCGCGCACGTGCTCGGCGATGGGCAGGCCGGCGTGGCGGAACAACGCCAGCATGGGCCGGTTGTCGAACATCGTCTCGGCCACGAAGCAGGTGACGCCCAGCTCGCGGGCTCGATCGGCCAAGTAAGCGAACAGGGCGGCGCCGATTCCCTGGCCCTGCCAGTCGTCACTCACCGCGAAGGCCACTTCGGCCGTCGTGCCGGCCCCGTCATTGCTGGTCGGGATCCGGTCGAACCGTCCGACGGCCACGATGTCACCGTCGGCCACGGCCACGAGCGCCTCCCGCTCGTCATGGTCCACGTGCGTGAACCGGTACACCTCCTCAGGGGTGAGGATCGGGTGCACGGCGAAGAAGCGGCGCCGTCTGGTTTCCTCCGACAGCGTGTCGTGGAAGCGCCGGAGCCGCTCGCCGTCCGTGGGCGACATCGGCACGATGGTCACCGTGCGGCCATCGGCCAGGTCCAGCTCGATCACGGCACGACCTTGCCGTGCGCCGGGGCGGCGGCGCCAGTGACCAACGTCCTCGCCCGCCCCGAGGACCGGTACCGGAACGGGGCCGGGCCCCTATAGCGTGGATTTCCCATGGCGCACGCGGAGGCCATGTCGGTGCTGTCGCGCGATGAGTGCCTGCGGCTGCTCGCCGCCGGCGGGATCGGACGCGTCAGCGTGCCCACCACCGGCGCGCCCGCCATCCGCCCCGTCAACTTCGCGCTCGACGGGTCGCGCATCGTGTTCCGCACCGGCGACAGCGTGCTCTGGCGAGCCTCCCAGGAGCGCCGGCCGGCCGAGTTCGAGATTGACGACACGAGCCGGGAGGACCACACGGGTTGGAGTGTCATCGTCACCGGGCGGTTGGACGAGATACCGCCGGCGGCCGAGCCCGAGGACCTGACGTTGCGCCCGTGGGCCGGAGGCGAGCGTCCCCGGCTGGTGGCGCTCAGCACCGACGAGATCGGCGGCCGCCGCGTCGGTCCGGTCCGCGCCGCCGCCCCTCGCCCGGCCCGGGTGCCGGCGCCGTGGGGCCGGTC
>JBIOZN010000329.1:0-5904 GCA_044871175.1 Acidimicrobiales bacterium
CCAGCTGCTGTGCCTCGCCCGGGCCCGGCTGGTCGACCCCGACGTCCTCCTGCTCGACGAGGCCACCGCCAACCTCGACCTGCTCACCGAGGCGCGGGTGGCGGCGGCCATGGGCGCGGCGGCCGCCGGGCGCACCACGCTGGTGATCGCCCACCGCCTACCCACGGCGGCGACGGCCGACCGCATCGTCGTGGTGGACCGCGGCCGCATCGTCGAGCAGGGCACCCACGCCGAGCTGCGCCGGGGCGAGGGGCCGTACGCGGCCGCGTGGGCGGCCTTCGAGGGCGGCCGCCCGACCGCCGTTCTGGCCGAGTAACGCCCCTCCGGCGGGAAGTCTCGGCGCGAAACACGCCATATATGGCGTAAATCGCGCCGAGAGTTCCGGTGGGCCGAGACGGCGAGGGCGGCGAAACGTCAGGGGGCGGCGAGGCGGCGGAGGAGCACGGCCAGCTCGACGGCGCCGAGGGCGGCCTCCTCGCCGGCGTTGCGGCCGCCGGCCTCCTCGGCCCGGGCCAGGGCCTGCTCGAGGGTGTCGACGGTGAGCACCCCGAACAGCACGGGCACGCCGGTGTCGAGGGCCACGCGCTGCACGCCCGACGCGCATCCGTTGGCCACCACCTCGAAGTGGTACGTCTCGCCGCGGATCACGCAGCCCACGCACACCACCGCGTCGACGCCGGCATCAACGGCCAACGAACGGGCGGCCACCGGCAGCTCCAGGGCCCCCGGCACCCACACCTCCACCGTGTCGGCCTCGGCCACACCGGCCGCCGCCAACCCCCGCCGCGCCCCCGCCACCAGGCGCACCGTCACGGCGTCGTTGAACCGGCTGGCGGCCAGCCCGACGCGCAGACCGGCACCGTCAAGCGCCACCGCCGGCCGGTCGGGAGTGCGGACGTCCTCAGCCACGTTCGCCGCCGCCCAGCAGGTGGCCGAGGCGATCACGCTTGGTGCGCAGGTAGGCCTCGTTCTCGGGGTTGGGCGTGATCTCCAGGGGCACCCGTTCGACGATGGTGAGCCCGTACCCTTCGAGGCCGCCGTACTTCTGGGTGTTGTTGGTCATCAGCCGCATCCGGCCCACGCCGAGGTCGACCAGGATCTGGGCGCCGATCCCGTACTCGCGGCTGTCGACGGGCAGGCCGAGGGCGAGGTTGGCGTCGACGGTGTCGGCCCCCTGCTCCTGCAGCCCGTAGGCGGCGATCTTGTGGCCGATGCCGATGCCCCGGCCCTCGTGCCCGCGCAGGTACACCACCACGCCCCGGCCCTCGTCGACGATGTGCTGCAGGGCGGCCTGCAGCTGCGGGCCGCAGTCGCACCGGCGCGAGCCGAACACGTCGCCGGTGAGGCACTCGCTGTGCACGCGCACGAGCACACCGGCCGGGTCGTCGGCGGCCAACTCGCCCCGCACGAGGGCGACGTGCCGCTCGCCGTCGAGCAGCGACTCGAAGGCCACGCACGTGAAGTCGCCCAGCTCGGTGGGGATGCGGGCCTGTCCCACCCGGCGCACCAGCTTCTCGGTGCTGCGCCGGTAGCGGATGAGGTCGGCGATGGAGATCATGAGCAGCCCGTGGCGCTCGGCCAGGCGCTCGAGCTCGGGCCGGCGGGCCATCTCGTGCTTGCCCTCGGCCACCACCTCGCACAGCACGCCCGCCGGGTAGAGCCCGGCCAGGCGGGCCAGATCGACGGCCGCCTCGGTGTGGCCCGCCCGTTTCAGCACGCCGCCCTCCCGGGCCTGCAGCGGGAAGATGTGCCCGGGCCGCAGCAGGTCGCCGGGCGCGGCGTTGGGGTCGATGAGGGTGGCGATGGTGCGCGCCCGGTCGGCGGCCGAGATCCCCGTCGTGGTGCCGTGGCGGGCGTCGACGGTGACGAGGAAGGCGGTGCGCTGGCTCTCGGTGTTCTGCGCCACCATCATCGGCAGGTCGAGCTGGCGGGCGCGCTCGCCGGTGATCGGCGCGCAGATCACCCCCGAGGTGTGGTGCAGGAAGAAGGCGATGGCCTCGGGCGTGGCCCACTCGGCGGCCACGATGAGGTCGCCCTCGTTCTCGCGGTCCTCGTCGTCGACGACGATGACGATCTTGCCGCGGCGGATGGCGGCGATGGCGTCCTCGATGGGAGCGAGGGGCATCAGGGCGCCTCCTGGGGAACGAGATCGAGGCGCACATCGGCACCGACACGCACGACCTCGACCAGGCGCCCCCGCCACACCTCGTCGATCGTGGGTGCCCCGGCGCCGGCGAACAGCGGGCGGCCGTCGTCGCCGCCGAAAAACGCCGGGGCGAGGTAGACGACGTAGCGGTCGACCAGCCCGGCCCGGTGGAAGGCCCCGGCCACCCCCGCCCCGCCCTCCACCAGCAGCTGCACCACACCCTTGGCGCCGAGCGCGTCGAGCACCTCGGGCAGCGCGCCGGTGAGCTCGAGGCACGGGTGCACGCGCGCGCCGGCCGGGGCCCGGCCGAGCACGACCCGCAGCGGCTGGCGTTCGGTGGCGGCGTCGTCGCCGGCGGCCAGGCGCACGGTGAGCGCGGGGTCGTCGGCCCGCACCGTGCCCGCGCCCACCAGCACGGCGTCGGACTCGGCCCGCAGGCGGTGGACGTCGGCCCGCGCCTCGGCACCGGTGATCCAGCGGCTGGTGCCGTCGGGCGCGGCGGTGCGCCCGTCGAGGGTGGCGGCCAGCTTCAGCACCACGTACGGGCGCCCGGTGCGGCGGTGGTGCAGGTAGGGGAGGAGCTGGGCGGTGACGGCTTCGGCCCCGACACCCACCGTGGTGTCGATCCCGGCCGCGCGCAGACGCTGCAGCCCGCGACCACGCACCAGCGGATCCGGGTCCTCGACGCCGACGACGACCCGCCCGACGCCGGCGGCCACGAGCGCGTCGGCGCACGGCCCGGTGGCGCCGTGGTGGGCGCAAGGTTCGAGGGTGACGACAACGGTCGCAGCCCCCACCGGTGCGCCCGCGAGCCGGGCACGGTCGAGAGCAACCACTTCGGCATGGCGGCCCGGCACCGGTTCGGTGGCGCCGGAGAACGAACGCCCGTCGGTGGTGACCACCACGGCGCCCACCCAGGGGCGGGGCGACACCCGACCGCGTGCGGTGGCGGCGGCCGCCACCGCCTCGGCCATGCGGGCGGCGTCGTCAGGGGCGTCGATGGACCGAGCGTAGGAGGCGAGCACGAGCGAGCGCCTGTCTGTTCAGCGCTCGGGGGCGCCGGCTTACTTGTAGCGGAAGGTGATGCGCGCCCGGTTGAGGTCGTAGGGGGACAACTCGACCTGCACCCGGTCACCGGGCAGCACGCGGATCCGGTGCTTGCGCATCTTCCCGCTGAGGTGCCCGAGCACGCTGTGGCCGTTGTCGAGGGTGATGCGGAAATGGCCGCCCTTCAGGGCCTCAGCCGTCTCTCCCTCCATGACGATGGCGTCTTCCTTCTGCTTCGGCAAACTCACGCTCCTGTCGTTGTTCCCGGTCCAGCGTAGGCGCGATCAGGCGCGATGCCACCGACCCCTGCCTGCCGTAGCGTCCGTGCGAGTGCCGGTGCTCGAGGCTGTCGGGGTGGTGAAGCGTTTCGGCACCACGATCGCGCTGGCCGGCGCCAGCTGCACCGTCGAGCGGGGCGTCACCGGGCTGCTGGGCGCCAACGGGGCGGGCAAGACCACGCTGTTCGGCCTCGCCCTGGGGCTGGGCCGGCCCGACGACGGCGCGCTGCGGGTGCTCGGGCTCGACCCCGTGCGCGACGGCGCCGACGTGCGCGCCCGGGTGGGGTACTCGCCCGAGCACCATCGGCTGCCCGACGACGTCCGCGCCTACGACCTGGTCGCCCACCTGGCCGAGGTGCACGGGCTGCCCCGGCGCGCCGCCACCGGGCGGGCCAGTGACGCCCTGTACCAGGTGGGCCTGGGCGAGGAGCGCTTCCGGGCCGTCGGCACGCTGTCAACGGGCCAGCGCCAGCGGGTGAAGCTGGCCGCCGCCCTCGCCCACGACCCCGGCCTGCTCCTGTTGGACGAGCCCACCGACGGCCTCGACCCCGTCCAGCGCGACGAGATGCTGGGGCTCATCCGCCGTATCGGCTCCGAGTACGGCATCGACGTCGTGCTCAGCTCGCACCTGCTCGAGGAGGTCGAGCGCATCTGCGATGCCGCTGTCATCCTGGGCAGCGGGCGGGTGGTGGCCGCCGGTCCGCTCGACGTGTTGCGGGGGAGCGGGGCCGGCTTCATCGTCGAGGTGGCCGCCGGCGCCGAGGCCCTGGCCCGAGCGCTCGCGGCCGCCGGCGGGCGCGTCACTCCGGACGGGCGCCGGCTGCGCGTGGAGGGCGTGGAGGCAACGGCCATTCGCGACGCCCTGGCCGACCTCGGGGTCCCGCTCGTGCGGCTCGAGCGCCGCCGCCTGCGGTTGGAGGACCTGTTCCTGGCGGGCACGGCCGAGCTGGCGGCGCCGCCGCCCGAATGGCCCGTTCCCGAAGGTGCGGGATGAGCGACGCCCGCATCCTCGACCGCGGCTACCGCGCCTACGACGGTCCCCGCCGGGGCGTGGCCGGTGCCCAGCGCAGCCTCATCCGCCACACGGCCCAGCGCGTGCTGGGGCTGCGGCGGCCCGCCCGGGCCAAGGTGCTGCCCGTGCTGTCGGCGGCGCTCGCCTACGTGCCCGCCATCGTGTTCATCGGGCTGGCCGCCCTGCTGCCCGAGGGGCGACTGCGGGATGACGCCGTGCCGACCTACGCCGAGTACTACGCGTTCATCGTCTCGGCCATCTTCGTGTTCGTGGCCTTCGTCGCCCCTGAGGCGCTCTGCCCCGACCGGCGCACCGGGATGCTGGGGCTGTACCTGGCCTCGCCGCTGACGCGGAACCGCTACCTGGTGGCCAAGAGCGCGGCGGTCGCCGCCCTGCTGGCCATCGCCACCATCGGGCCGCCGCTCCTGCTGCTGATCGCCAACATCCTGCAGGGCATCGGCCCCGACGGCCCCGGCGACGTCGTCGTGCTGGCCGTGCGGGTGCTGGTGGCCGGCGCCGTGCTGACGGCGGTGTACACCGCCGTGTCGGTGGGGGCGTCCAGCCTCACCGACCGGCGCGCCTTCGCCGCCGCCGGGGTGATCCTGCTCGTGCTGCTGAGCGGCGTGGTCACGGGGGCGCTCCAGGCGGCCGGCGCGCCCGACTGGCTGCTGGCCTTCGACCTCACCGGCGGCCCCTTCGAGCTGGTGGCGCGCATCTACGGCGAGCTCGGCAATGCGCCCGAGGTGGGAACGGCGGTGCTGGCGGGCGCGGCCTTGCTGTGGGTGGCGTTGGGAACGGGCGCGTGCTGGTGGCGCTACCACACGCTGGTGGTGACCCGGTGACGCCATGGCCGCCACCGGCACTGCGCCCCGCGCCGCCCTCTCAGCCGCTCATCGAGTTCGACCGGGTGTCCAAGTGGTTCGGCGACGTCGTCGCCGTGTCCGACGTGTCGTTCACCCTCGGCCCCGGCGTCACCGCCCTGCTGGGGCCCAACGGGGCGGGCAAGTCCACGGTGCTGCGCCTGCTGTGCGGCCTGGCCCGGCCGTCGGGCGGTTCGGTGTCGGTGCTCGGCCGGAATCCCCGCGACGACCTCGACGTCCTCGGGCGCATCGGCCTGGTGCCCCAGCAGGAGGCCCTGTTCGAGCACCTGACGCCGCTGGCCTTCGTCACCGCCGCCGCCCGGCTGCTGCGCGTGGAGCGGGCCGAACCCGCCGCCCACGACGCCCTCGGGATGGTGGCCCTCGACCCCGCCGATCCCAAGCCCATCCGCGCCCTGTCCAAGGGCAACCGCCAGCGGGTGAAAGTGGCCGCCGCCCTCGTGCACGACCCCCAGATCCTCGTGCTCGACGAGCCCCTCAACGGCTTGGACCCTCGCCAGCGCATCCACGTCATCGACCTCGTCCGGGCCCTCGGTGCCGAGC
>JBIOZN010000330.1:0-3148 GCA_044871175.1 Acidimicrobiales bacterium
GTTCGGCCGCCGCCCCCGCCGGCCGGCCCGGCCCGCCCCGCCCGCCCTTTCGGCCGCCGCCCCCGCCGGCCGGCCCGGCCCGCCCCGCCCGCCGCCCGCCCCGCATCTGGCAGGAGATCTTTCTCACCGGCCCAGGTCAGAGGCCGCCGGCTTCTGCCAGAACGCCAGGCCCTTCCGGAGCAGGCGGCGTCGGCACCCTCGGTGCTCGTGGATGAGTGGGCGATGATCACGGGCCTGGCCGACGCCCAGCTCGGTCTGGTCGACCGGCGGGCACTGCACGCCGCCGGGTTGGGGCCGGCGGCGGTGGCCCGACACGTCGCCGCCGGACGCCTGCACGTGCTCGGCCCGCAGACTCTGCGCGTGGCCGGCGCGCCCAGGACGGCCGACCAGCTGGCCCTGGCCGGACTGCTCGACCTCGGCCCGACCGCGGCTCTCAGCCGGGGCGCGGCCGGTCGTGTCCTGCGGTTCGACGGGTTCGCCGGCGCCGTACCCCAGTACACGATGCCGCGTGGGACCTGGCGGCCTCACCCGCGCTGGCGGGTGCACGCGACCCGGTCGCTGCCCGATTGTGACCTCGTCACCGTCGGGATCCTGCGGGTCACCAGCGCCGCTCGCACGATCGTCGATCTGGCGGCCACGTCCCCGCCGGCCGTCATCGAGGCCGCCATCGGCAGCGCCCTGCGTGATCGCTGGACCTCGGAACCGGTGCTCCGGCGGCGCTTTGGCGAGCTGCGCTCACGCGGGCGGGCGGGTGGGCGCGCCCTCGACGCCGTCCTGGACGGCCGACCTGTCGGCCACACGCACCTCGAGCGGCTGTTCCTGAACCTGGTGGCCGGAGCCGGCCTGCCTCCACCCACCATTCAGGTCGTGCACCGCGATGACGGCCGATTCGTGGCCCGGGTCGACGCCCAATGGGCGGCGGCCAAGCTCGTCGTCGAGGTGCACGGCACCCGTCCCCATGCCACCGCCGCCCAGCAGCAGCGCGACGCCCAGCGCGCCACTGAGCTCCAGCTCGCCGGGTGGCGGGTCCTCACCTTCACCTACCACGACATCACCACCCGGCCGGCCTGGGTCGTGGCCCGGCTGCGCCAGGCCCTGGCCGATCTGACAGGAGGTCTGGCGCGGTGAGCCTGGTCGCGGCTGCGCCGCTTCTGCCAGAACGCGCTACTTGAGGAACTTGGACGTGGTGTTGTCGGCCAGGACCTTGCCGCCCGTCTGGCAGGTGGGGCAGTAGGCGACGGTGTACGCGTTGTACTCGACGCTGCGGATGGTGTCGCCGCACACTGGGCAGGGCTGGCCGACCCGATGATGCACGGCGCCGGGCCGGTCGGCCGATGCCGACATGTCGTCGCGAGCCCGTTCATCGGCCAGGCCCTCCTCCACGGTGGCGTGGATGGCCTCGATCACGGCGGCGGCGTCGGCGACCCCCAGCTTGGCCGTCGCCGCGAACGGTGACAGCCGGGCGCGGTGGCAGATCTCGTTGGCCAGCCGCCGGCCCACTCCGGCGATCAGGCGCTGGTCGCGCAGGAACCCGTGCAGGCGCATGGGGTGGGACGCGAAGGCGGCGGCCAGGGCGTCGGCGTCGACGTCGAGGGCCTCGGGCCCGAGGTCGTCGAGCGGCGGAAGGGCCAGCGCGTCGGCGGTGGGGACGCACCACACGCCGGCCCGGCGTTCCGTGCCCGCCTCGGTGAACAGCCACGCCCGCCCGTCGACGAAGCGCCACCGGGCCAGGGCGCCTTTGGGCTTGGCCGCCTGCTTGGCGTCCTCTCGGAGGCGGCCCCCCTGCATGAGGTGGACGACGAAGGTGAGCTCGCCGAACCGGGCGAGGAGGTACTTGCCCCGCCGCCCCACCCCGTCGAGAGCGACACCCTGTGCCTTGGCGGGATCGGGAGCGACCGTCTTCAGGGCGTGAAAGGCGAGCGGCGTGAAGCGCTCGAGCTCGGTGCCGCCGTAGCGAGCCGTGAGCCGCTCGGCGTGGGCCTGCACCTCCGGCAGCTCGGGCACCCGCTCAAGGTACCGGCGGTGCCTCGCGCCCGGACCAGGAGGCTCAGGAGAACGTCGTCTCCGCCCGGAGCGGGGCCAGCACGGCGTCGAGGGCCCGCAGCACCGGTACCGCCGCCAGCAGGGCGCCGTGGTCGCCGTGGAGTCCGATGCGGCCGCGCACGAAGGCCTCCTGGGCGTTCACGCCGCCGGTGGCCAGGGCCACGGCGGTGGCGTGGTCCAGTTCGATGCAGACGTCCTGGTGGGGAGCCGGCCCGGGGCCGAAGGTCACTTCGCCGTCGGCCACGGTGAAGTGGTAGGCGATGTCGCCGGTGGGGCCGCCGGTGACGACCTGGGTGACGGCCACCGGGAGCAGGGCGCTCGCCGCGAGCGTGGGGTCGGCAGCCACGTAGGTGGCCGCCTCCTCGATCCAGGCCGGGCTGAGATAGGCGGGCACCGTCGTAGTGTGCCGGCGTGGCCCGATGGGCGGCGGCCGACGAGGGCCGCCACGCCGGTGACGGCGACCCCGCGTGGCGGGAGGGATGGGCATTCGACGGCTGGGCTCCGGACGGGTCATGGGGGTGGTCCACTGCGCTCGTGCTGTGGCCCGAGCGCCACCGGGCCTGGTACTGGGCCGCCCTCGTGCGGGCCGGTGAGCCGTTGCTGCACCTGGCCGACCTCGACCTCGGCGTGCCGCGTGCGCTCGAGCTGCGGTCGCACGGGCTGTGGGCCAGCCATGTGTGCGAGGCGCCCTTCGAGCAGTGGACGGTGGCCAACGAGGCCTACGCCGTGATCCTGGACGACCCGTTCGACGCCCTCGGCCGGGCCCACGGCACGCCCACGCCGGTGGCCTTCGACCTCGAGTGGTACGCCACCTCGCGGCCTTCGGCGCTTCGGGGAACCGAGGCGTCGCCGTCGGAGACCGCGGAGACCGACGCGCCGGCGTCGGGGATCGAGGAGGCGGCGCCGGCGTCGGGGATCGAGGAGGCGGCGCGGGCGTCGGCGCTCGGGGAGGCGGCGTCGGCGTCGCGGATCGAGGAGGCGGCGCCGGCATGGGCCTCGGCGGTCCGATGATCTGGTGGCCCGAGGAGCTGTGTGCCCTGCTGGCCGGCCGTGGCTTCTTCGTCATCCGCTTCGACAACCGGGACACCGGTCGCTCCAGCCGGCT
>JBIOZN010000331.1:0-5442 GCA_044871175.1 Acidimicrobiales bacterium
CGACGGTGAGGATCTCGATCCCCCGCTCTCGCCCGGTGGCCGCGGCCGCCTTTGGGGGGAGCGGCCGCGAGCCACCGGCGATCCCGAGGTAGGCCCGCCGTACCCGCCCGTCGGTCATCAGAGCCGAGACGATGCCCCTGGTGGTGGCGTTGATCGGCACGGCCAGGCCGAGGCCCTGGCCCACGCCGGGGCCGACCACCGCGGTGTTGACGCCCACCACCTGGCCGGCGCCGTTGGCCAGCGCCCCTCCGGAGTTGCCCGGGTGGAGGGCGGCGTCGGTCTGGATGACGTCCTCGATGAGCCGCACCGCAGCCCCGGAGGCGGCCGGCAGCGTGCGGCCCAGCCCGCTCACGACGCCGGCCGACACCGAGCCGCCGAAGCCGAGCGGGTTGCCGACGGCGATGACCAGTTGCCCCACGCGCAACCGCCGGGCGTCGCCCAGCGTGGCCGGGGGCAGGCCGGTGAGGTGCACGCGGATGACGGCCAGGTCGGTGAACGGGTCGCGCCCGATGACGTCGTAGCGGCCTTCGCGCCCGTCGCCGAAGGTGGCGGTGCCGCCGTCGGCGCCCCGCACCACGTGGGCCGAGGTGAGGCAGAACCCGTCGGCCGCCAGCACCACCGCCGACCCCGCACCGCGGGCGGCCCGCCCGGCACCGCCCACGGCCAGGCTGGCCACGCTGGGGCCCACATGCTGGGCGACGGCGACGATGGTGCGCGAGTAGGCGTCGAGCGCCTCGCCGTCGCGGCCCTCGTCGTCGCCGCCGACGTTCACGCCGTGCCCTCCTCGCCGGTGGCCGCCGAGGCGAACGACACCGAGACCGTGAGCTCGTCCGCGCCCCGCACGACGCCGACCTCCAGCGTGTCACCCTCGAGGCTGTCGAGCACCTCGAAGAGATCGTCGGCCCGCACCAGGTCGCGTCCGCCGGCGCGCACGAGCAGGTCGCCGCCGCGGATACCGGCCCGCTCGGCGGGGGAGCCGTCGTCGACGCTGCGCACGAGCAGGCCGTCGCGCTCGGGCAGCCCGACCGAGCGGCGCAGGCGGGCGGCGACGGCGGCGGGGGCGACGGCCACGCCCAGGGTGCGGCGGGTAGGTGTCTCGCCGGCAGCCAGCCGGGCGACGCGGGCTTGCAGCTCGGCCGTGGTAGGGACGGCCAGGTAGGTGCCGGGCAGGCGGTGGGTGTCGAGGCCGACCAGGCGGCCGTCGCCGTCCACCACCGGGCCGCCGGAGGCCCCGCGGCCAAGGGTGGCGGTGTGCTCGAGGGCGCCCGGCACCTGCCGCCCCCGTGGCCCCCGGAAGGGCCGGCCGGTTGCGCTCACCAGGCCGAAGCTGATGCGGGGGCCGTTCAACCCGCCGGCGAGGGCGAACACGGGCGTGCCCGGCGTGGCCTCGGCTTCGGCCCATTCGACCGCGGGGGCGCCGGCCGTGTCGACGCTGAGCACGGCCAGGTCCGCGTCCACGTCGAGGCCGGCCACGCTGGCCTGCACGGCCCGGCCGTCGGCGAAGGTGACCTGGGTCGTGCGGTCGCGCAGGTTGTGGGCGTTCGTGAGGACCTGGCCGTCGGCCACCACCACACCGCTGCCCCGGCCCCAGCGGCCGATGCCGACGGTGGCGGGGCCCACGCGGTCGAGGACGGTGCGAGCGGCTGCGGCCAGCTCGGCGAGTGCGGTCATGCTGCCTCCTCGGCGTGTTGGACGCTAGTGACTAGCGAACTGCAAGTAACATACGCCGTCGTGGCGCAAACGCAAGCCCCCGGCGTTGCGGCCCGCTCTGGGAAGATGCCGCCCGTGCCGTCCGTGCCGTCCGTGCCGCCCGTGCCGTCCGTGCCGCCGGCGGCGTCCGCCCTCGACCGAGCCCTCACCGACGTGGGCGACCGCTGGGCGCTGCTCATCGTCGACGCCCTCCTGGGCGGCCCCCGGCGCTACAGCGAGCTGGCCGAGGCCGTGCCCGGGATCGCGCCCAACGTCCTGGCCGACCGGTTGCGCCGCCTGGCCCGCCGCGGCGTCGTGCTGGGCGTGCCGTACCAGGAACGGCCCCGGCGCCTGGCCTACCGGTTGTCGGCCGACGGCGCCGAGCTGGCCGGGGCACTGGCCCAGCTGGGGGCGTGGGCGGCCCAGCGCGAAGGGCTGCCGGCGCCGCAGTACCACGCCGCCTGCGGCACCGAGCTCGAGCTGCGCCCGTGGTGTCCCACGTGCGGGCGAGCCGTCGACGAGCACGAGGCCGACGACCTCGAGCGGCTCTAGCTGCTCGGACGCGAGAGAGCGGCGCCGCCCGGGGGCCGCGCCGCTCTCTCGACAGGGATTCGGCGGCGCGTCAGATGCGCGCCCCCCGTCCGCCTGCGCCCACGCTGCGCCGGTTGAGGGCTCGGTAGATCAGCAGGGCGATGACGGCGCCGATGATGGAGCCGATGATGCCCGAGGGCTGAACCGCGCCTTCGTCGAGGTCCTTGTTGAAGAGGATGTAACCGAGGAACCCGCCGATGAAGCTGCCCACGATCCCGAGGATGATCGTCGCAAGGACGCCCATGGGATCGCGGCCGGGCACCAGGAGACGTGCCAAGAAGCCGGCGATGAGACCGACGATGAGGATGGTCAGGATGAAGCCAACCACAGAGCACCTCCAGGTGGGAATGGTCGAGGTGAGGGTTACCCCTGCTCACGTCGGGGCGAACCGCTCGTCGGCCAACTGACACATCAAGCACCCCTAGGGGTAGATACCTGACCGCTCCAGTCGGGTTTGGGGTAGAGTCGCGCGATGACGACGGACAGCGCGAGCCGCTCGCACGTCGAAGACGTCAAGGAGGCCAGCCGCCACCTTCGCGGCGACCTGGCCGCCGAGCTGGCCGACGCCGCCGACCACTTCTCGGCCGAGTCGGCGTCGCTGCTCAAGTTCCACGGGATCTACCAGCAGGACGACCGCGACGAGCGCCGAGCCCGGGCGGCGGCCAAGTCGCCCCTCGCCTACTCGTGCATGGTGCGCACGAGCGTGCCCGGCGGCGTGGTGGCGGCTGACCAGTGGCTGGCCCTCGACGCCGCCGCCGACGAGGTCGGCGACGGCACCCTGCGGGTCACCACCCGCCAGGGCATCCAGTTCCACTTCGTGGCCAAGCACGACCTGCGTCGCCTGATCGGCGGTCTGAACCGCCACCTCATCACCACCAAGGGCGCCTGCGGCGACGTGGTCCGCAACGTCGTGGCGTGCCCGGCGCCCCACGCCGACCGCCGCCAGCACGAGCTGCTCGAGGCGGCCCAGGCCATCGCCGCCCGCTTCCGCCCGCACACCGGCGCCTACTACGAGCTGTGGGTCGACGGCGAGAAGGCGGTGACGGCCACCGGGCCCCTCGAAGACGAGCCCATCTACGGCGACACCTACCTGCCCCGCAAGTTCAAGATCGGCCTGGCCTGGCCGGGCGACAACTGCATCGACGTCTACACCCAGGACGTCGGCCTCGTCCCCCAGCACCTCGGCGACACGCCGGGCTACGCCGTGCTGGCCGGCGGCGGCCTCGGGCTCAGCCACGCCCGCCCCGACGACACCTATCCCCGGCTGGCCTCGCCCGTGGCCTGGGTGCCGGCCGAACAGCTGGGTGCGGCGTGCGAGGCCATCGTCACGACCCAGCGAGACTTCGGCGATCGGGCCGACCGCCACCGGGCCCGGCTGAAGTACACCATCGACGAGCGCGGCCTCGACTGGTTCCGGGCCGAGGTCGCCCGCCGGATGGGCGCGTCGGAACTGCCCCTGCCCGCGCCGCTGCCGCCCTGGGACGACGAGGACGAGCACCTCGGCTGGTTCGACCAGCCCGATGGACGCTGGACCCGCGGGATCCACGTCGACTCGGGGCGCATCGCCGACCGGGAGGGCACCACCCTGCGCACGGCGCTGCGGGAGATCGTCGAGCGTCACCGGCCCGAGGTGCGGCTCACGGCGCGCCAGGACCTGTTGCTGGCGGGCCTCGCCGCCGACGCCCGTGACGATGTCGACGCCACGCTGGCCGCCCACGGCGTCGCCGACCCGTTCGCCCTGCGCCCGGTGAAGCGGTTACTGATGGCCTGCCCGGCCCTGCCCACCTGTGGGCAGGCCCTGGCCGAGGCCGAGCGGGTGGCGCCCGAGGTGGGCGACGTCGTGCAGGACGTGCTCGACACCGCCGGGCTGGGCGAGCTCGACGTGCGGGTGAACATCACCGGCTGCCCCAACGGCTGCGCCCGCCCCTACACGGCCGAGCTCGGGATCGTGGGCCGCACGAAGACCGCGTACGACGTGTACGTGGGGGGCGCGGTCGGCGGCGACCGCCTCGGCGAGGTACTGGTCACCGGCGTGAAGCTGGCCGACCTCGGACCGATCCTCATGCCGGTCGCCGCCCGGTTCTCCGCCGAGCGCAAGGACGACGAGGGCTTCGGTGACTGGTGCGCTCGTGTCGGCGTGGGCGAGCTGGCGATGACGGCGGCGGCGGCCGTGCCGGCCTCGGGGGGGCGGCGGGGGCGGCGCCGGGCCGACAACGGCGAGGGTGACGCCGAGGCGTGACGGCGCGCCACTACCCGGTGAACCTGATCGTGGAGGGCCGCCCCTGCCTGGTGGTGGGCGGGGGCCCGGTGGCGGCGCGCAAGGCGGCCGGGCTGGTGGCGTGCGGGGCCGTGGTCACGGTCGTCGCCCCCTCGGTGGGCGCCGAGGTGGCGGCGTTGGGAGTCGCGGTCGAGCGGCGGGTGTACCGCCGGGGCGAGGCGGGCGCGTACCGGCTGGTGATCACGGCCACCGACGATCCCGACGTCAACCAGGCGGTGCACGACGACGCCGAGGGGGCCGGGGTCTGGGTCAACTCGGCCGACGACCCCGAGCGCTGCACGTTCACGCTGCCCGCCGTCGTCCGGCGGGGGCCCGTGCTGGTCACCGCGTCCACGGGGGGCCAGAGCCCGGCGTTGGCGTCGTGGCTGCGCGCCCGGCTCGATGCCGACCTCGAGCCCGAGTTGGCCGAGCTGGCCGCCGCGCTGGCGGCCCGGCGGGCGGCCCTGCACGCCGAGGGCCGCTCCACGGAGGGGCTCGACTGGGGGCCGGTGATCGAGGCCGAGCTCGCCCGCCTCCGCACCTCGGGTATGGGCGCGGCCGCAGCTTCCTGTGGGCGGGTGGCGGGGTGACGGTTCATCTGGTGGGGGCGGGGCCGGGCGGGCCCGACCTGCTGACGGTGCGGGCCGCTCGCCTGCTGGCGGGCGCCGACGTCGTCGTGCACGACGCCCTGGCCGACCCCTCGATCCTCGAGCTGGCCCCGGCCGGCGCCGAGCGCATCGACGTGGGCAAGCGCCCGGGGCGGGCCACGCCCCAGGAGCTCATCAACACGCTGCTGGTGCACCTCGGCCGCGATGGGCGCGAGGTCGTGCGCCTGAAGGGCGGCGACCCGTTCGTGTTCGGCCGGGGCGGCGAGGAGGCCCAGGCCCTCCTGGCGGCCGGGATCC
>JBIOZN010000332.1:0-2026 GCA_044871175.1 Acidimicrobiales bacterium
GGGCCGTAGAAGGCGCTGGCGTACTTGGCGGCGTAGCTCATCACCGCCACGTGCTCGAAGCCCGCCCGGTCGAGCGCCGTCCGGATGGCCCCCACCATGCCGTCGATCATCCCGGAGGGGGCGACGACGTCGGCCCCCGCCTCAGCGTGGACGACGGCCGCCCGTTGGAGCAGCGCCAGGGTGGGGTCGTTGAGCAGGTAGCCCTCGGGGAGGTGGCGCGAGTAGTGGGCGTCGCCCGCCCGGTTGATCCGCCCGCAGTGGCCGTGGTCGGTGTACTCGCAGAAGCACAGATCGGCGATCACGACCAGCTCGGGGGCGACCTCCTTCAAGGCCCGGATGGCCCTCGGCACGATCCCCCCGGCGCGGCAGGCGTCGCTCCCCAGGGCGTCCTTCGTCTCGGGGATGCCGAACAGGATCACGGCCGGGATCCCCAGGGCCGAGATCTGGCGGGCCTCGTCCGCCAGGCGGTCGACCGAGTGCTGGTGCTGGCCCGGCATCGAGGCGATCGGCCGCTCCACGTCCCGGCCGGGCCGGACGAAGAGGGGGTAGACGAAGTCGCTCGGCCCCAAGCTCGTCTCCCGGACGAGGCGCCGCAAGCCGGCCGTCCGGCGCAGCCGCCGGGGCCGGACGACCGGCCGGCCGACGGGGACGTCCTCCGGCCCGCCGTCCGCGAGCGAGCCGTCGGTCGCAGGTACCGCCTTCATGCCACCCTTCCTTCCGTCCCCGCTCCGGTCCCCGCTCCCGCCAACAGCGTGCCGGCGCCCCGCTCGAGCGCCGCTCCGGCCAGCTCCCCGCCCAGGCGCTCGGCGGCCGGGATGATCGATCCGGCGTCGCCGCCGAGGGCGGCCCCGGCGCCGACGTCCACCTGGACCGAGCCGTCGAGGGCCGTCACCCGGCCCCTGAGCCTGAGGTGGCCGAGCTCGAATCGGGCGTAGGCCGCAATGGGCACGGCGCACCCGCCCCCGAGGCCGGCCAGGAAGGCCCGCTCGGCGGCGACGGCCGCCCGGCTGGGACGGTCGTCGATCGTCGCCAGCAGTGCGAGCCAGCGGGCGTCCGCCCGGCACTGGACGCCCAAGGCGCCCTGGCCCGGCGCCGGCAGCATCACCTCCGGGGCGAGCACCTGGCTCATGGCCCCGGGGTGGCCGAGTCGCTTGAGGCCGGCGGACGCCAGAACGATCGCGTCGTACGAGCCCCCGGCGTCGAGCGCCTTGCCGAGGCGGGTGTCGACGTTGCCCCGGACGTCGGCCAGGCGCAGGTCGGGGCGCCGGTAGAGCAGCTGAGCCCCCCGCCGCCGGCTGCTCGTGCCGACGATCGCGCCCGCAGGCAGGGTTGGGAGGGCGTAGCCCCCCCGGCTGACGAGGGCGTCCCGAGGGTCGCCCCGCCGGGGCACGGCACCGACGGCCAGCCCGGCGGGCGTCTCGGTCGGCAGGTCCTTGAGGCTGTGGACGGCGAGGTCGATGGTGCCATCGCGTAGGGCGGCCTCCAGCTCGGCGGTGAACAGCCCCTTGCCTCCCACCAGGGGCAGGGGGGTGTCCAGCACCCGGTCGCCCCGCGTGCTGATGACCCGGACCTCCGTCTGCAGACCGGGCCGGGCGGCGCGGAGGAGGCGGGCGACGTAGGCCGTCTGCCACCGGGCGAGGGCCGAGGCGCGGGTCCCCAGCCGGACGACCGCGATGGGATCAGGCATGGCTGACCCCCTCGCCGGCGGCGCCGAGGGCGAACAACTCCCGGACGGCCTGGGCGTAGAGTGCGGTGTCGCCCCGTGAGGCCTGCAATTTTAGGCCCTCGGTCGGGTCGTGCAGTAGCTTGTTGACGATGCGGTGCGCGAGGCGGGTGACGACGCGCTGGCCCCGCTGGTCGAGCGACTCCAGCTGGTTGAGGGCCTGCTCCACTTCGGCGTCGGCGAGCTGCTTCGCCCGGCGCCGCAGGTCGGCGATCACGGGGACGACCTGGCGGCTCTCGGCCCAGCGGAGGAAGTGCGCCACCTCTTCCCGGACGATGTCCTCGGCCGCGGGGGCGGCGGCCC
>JBIOZN010000333.1:0-3408 GCA_044871175.1 Acidimicrobiales bacterium
CGGCCGGTTCGCCCGCCCCGGCCGGTTCGCCCGCCGCGGCCGATCCGGTCACGGCGCCGCCTCCAGCGCCGGCGCTCGGGCGCAACGGCGAGGGCCTCCTCGGGCCCCGTCCCGCCCCCGGAGGAGCGGCGCGATGACCGACGGCACCCTCCCCGTCCCGGCGGCGGCCACCAACGGCGACGGCGACCGGCGCATGCGGGCGGCCCCCTTCGTCCGGCGGGTCATCGACGCCGTGGGCCGACGCCTGTCCGACGAGATCGAACGCCTCGAGGCCGGCCGGGCCGGCCAGCGGCTGGGCACCGACGACGAGCGCATGCTCGCCTCCACGCTCGCCTACGAGGAGCTGGCCACCATCGCCACCGCCCGGCTGCGCGCCGGCGAGTCCGCCCTCGGCGCGGGTGTCGAGGAGGAGATCGTCGAGATCCTGCTGGCCGAGATGTTCGGCCTCGGGGGCCTCCAGCGCTACCTGGAGGACGACACCGTCGAGAACATCGACGTGAACGGCTACGACAAGGTGTTCGTCACCTACGCCGACGGCCGGGTGGTGCGCGTGCCGCCGGTGGCCGAGGACGACGACGCCCTGCTCGCCACCATCAAGAACGCCGCCCGCCGCCTGGGCCTGGGCGAGCGGCGCTGGGACACCGCCGAACCCATCCTCGACCTGCAGCTCCCGGACGGCTCGCGCCTGCACGCCGTGCTGGGGGGCCGGGGCGAGCGGGGCATGTCGGTGCAACCGGCGGTGTCCGTGCGGCGCCACCGCTACGCCGACCTCGACCTCGACGACCTGTTCGACCTCGGCTCAGTAGACGACACCCTGGTCGCCTTCCTGCGCGCCGCCGTGCGCGCCCGGCGCACGATCCTGGTGGCCGGCGGCACCAACACCGGCAAGACCACGCTGCTGCGGGCGCTGTGCCACGAGATCCCCACCGACGAGCGCCTCATCACGGTGGAGAAGGACCTGCTCGAGCTGGGCCTGCACCGCTCCGGCCGCCACGCCAACGTGGTGCCCCTCTATTCCCGGCAGGCCAACGTGGAGGGTCAGGGCGAGATCACCGTCGCCGAACTGGTGCGCTCGACGCTGCGCATGAACCCGTCGCGCGTCATCGTGGGCGAGGTGCTGGGTGACGAGGTCGTCCCCATGCTCAACGCCATGAGCCAGGGCAACGACGGCTCCATGTGCACCATCCACTCCGACTCCTCCGAGGGCGTGTTCTCCCGCCTGGCCTCCTACGCCGTGCAGGCGCCCCGGCCCCTGCCCTCGCTGGCCACCTACCAGCTGGTCGCCGGCGCCGTGCACTTCGTCGCGTTCATCAGCGGTGACCGGGCGCCCAACCAGCCCATGCGGCGCTACGTCTCGTCGATCCGCGAGATCGCCGGCCTGAACGACGCCGGTTTCGTCATGTCCTCCGAGGTGTTCACGCGCGGGCCCCTGGGCCTGGCCCGCCCCGCCGCCCCGCTGTCGGACCGCAACCGCGAGCTCCTGGCCGCCTTCGGCTACGACGTCGCCGACCACGTGGCGGTGTGGTCGTGAACCAGTGGCTCGCCCTCCTGGCCGGCGCCGCCGCCGGCTTCGGCCTCGTCCTCGCCTGGACGGGCTGGCTCATCCCCCCGTCGCCGCGCAAGCCGGTGCGCTCGGTCGATCCGTTCGTGCTCGTGCGCCTGGCCGTGGGCGCTCTGGCCGCCGCCGCCACCGCCCTCTACACCGGTTGGCTGGTGGGCACCATCGCCGCCGGTGTCGCCGGCTACTACCTCACCGGGCTGGCCCGCGGGGGCCGGCGGGCCACCGAGCAGGAGCTGGCCCGCATCGAGGGAGTGGCCGGCTGGGCCGAGATGCTGCGCGACACCCTGGCCGCCGGCCAGGGCCTGTCGGAGACCATCCAGTCCACCGCCGACATCGCTCCCGCCGCCATCCGCCCCAGCGTGCGCACCCTGGCCGTGCGGATCGAGCGCCAGCGCCTGTCGCTCGCCCTGCGGGAGTGGGCCGACGAGGTCGACGACCCCACCGCCGACCTGGTGGCGACGGTGCTCATCGTGGCCGCGTCCCGCTCGGCGCGCGACGTGGGCGAGCTGCTCAGCGCCCTGGCCGCCACCGCCCGGGAACGGGCGTCGATGCGGCTGCGGGTCGACGCCCAGCGGGCCGCCATCCGCAGCGAGGTGCGTTCGATCATCATCGTGTCGGTCGTGTTCATGGTGGGGCTCACCGTGCTGGCCCACGAGTTCGTCGAGCCGTACTCGAGCGCCGCCGGGCAGGTGTTCCTGCTCCTCGTGGTGCTCGTGTTCGGCTTCGGCCTGTGGTGGCTGTCCCAGCTCGGGCGCTTCACCAAGCCCGAACGCTTCCTCGCCCGGGAACGGGCGGTGTCATGACGCAGGCGCTGCTCGTCGGGGCCGTGCTCGGCCTCGGCCTGTGGCTGCTGGTCAGTGCCCTCGCCCCGGCCCGGGTGCCCCTGCCGCTGGCCAGCCAGCGGCTCCAGCGCGAGGGCCGCCTGGCCGACCTCGAGGCCGAGCAGCCGCCGGGCATCGTGGCCCGGGTCGGCGCCGCCCTGCTGCCCGTCATCGGCGACCACCGCATCCTGCGCCGCACGACGCGCGCCGATCTGGCCGTGGTCGGCCGCAGCGTCGAAGAACACGTCGGGCGCAAGTGCCTGATGGCCATCGCCGGCGCGGTCTACGTGCCCCTGCTGGCGGCCATGGCGGCGGCCGCCGGCGTCACCCTGCCCTTCGGCCTGCCCCTCTGGTTGGCCCTCGTGTCGGCCGCCGTCGGGTACGTCCTGCCCGACGTGGTGCTGAAGGGCGAGGCCGACGAGCGCCGGCGCGGCTTCCGCCATGCCCTGGGCGCCTTCGTCGACGTGATGGTGATGCTCCTGGCCGCCAACGAGGGCATCGAGGGCGCCCTGCACCTGGCGGCCGACGCCGGTGACGGGTGGGCCTTCGCCGAGATCCGCAAGGCCCTGCGGGACGCCCAGCTGCAGGGCGAGACGCCCTGGCGGGCGCTGTCGCGCCTGGGCCAGGAGATGGGGGTCACCGAGCTGGTCGAGCTGTCGGCCAGCGCCGCCCTCGCCGGATCCGAAGGCGCGTCAGTGCGCCGCTCGCTCATCGCCAAGGCGGCGTCGATCCGCAACCACGCCGCCACCGAGGAGGAAGCCGAGGCCCAGGCCGCCTCGGCCCGCATGACCCTGCCCATGCTCGTGCTGCTCGTCGGCTTCATCCTGTTCATCGGCTACCCCGCCGTCACCCTGCTCGTGGAGGGCGTGTGAACGCCCCCGGACCCCTGGAGGACCCGGATGCCCCTGCGTTACTTCCTTACGCTGCTCACCCTGCACCGCGCCCGGCTCGCCTATCTGCGCGAGCACCCGGACGAGGGGTCGGTGACGCTCGAGAAGGTCGTGATCACGGCCATCGTGGTGGCCG
>JBIOZN010000334.1:0-2899 GCA_044871175.1 Acidimicrobiales bacterium
GATGTGCACGACGCCGCCGTCGGGTTCGTCGAGCCTGGCCAGACAGGCCAGCAGGGTGGACTTCCCCGAGCCCGACGGACCGACCACCGCCACCAGCTCGCCCGGCTCGACCCGCAACGACACGCCCCGGAGCGCCAGCGTCTCGTCCTGACCGGTATGGAAGAAGCGGTAGAGGCGCTGCGCCTCGACGGCCGGGACCGTCACGTCCATCCCGTCACTGCCAGGCGAAGGAGTCGGTGACGATCCGCCACGGGTCGACGTTGTCGGCGCCCACCGGACCCGACAGGACCAGCACGACCTCCTTCCCGGCCCGCCAGAACTCGTACCGCTCGACGTCGAGGTGGATGGTCTTGCCCGTGACCGGGTTGGGGTCGCTGTCGGCCCGGTAGGTGATGAGCATCGCCGGGCCCGCCTTGCGTATCACCGACTTCACCGTGCCGGGCTGGACGTTCTTGTTGGCGGCGGCGATCGCCGGTACCTCGTCCTGGGTGGCCGACGACACCGTCGGCTCGGCGCTGGCGGCGGCGTTCTCGATGCGGACGCTGTTGTAGTTGTCGGTGAACACGACGGTGCCGCCCGCCTCGGTGCGCGCCCAACCCTCGGGCACCTTCACGTGGTAGCCCCCCGACGGAGGGGTGTAGTCGACGAACACCTGACTGTCGGGAATGTCACCCGGGGCGTTCTCTTCGGGGGCGTTCGGGTCGACGCCCTGCGGGGTCGCGGGCGGGGACGCGGCCGCGGTGGCGGCTGCGGTCGGGGCGGTGCTGGCGGCCGCGATGGTCGCCGTGGTCGTGGTCGCCTCGGCGCTCGTCACCCGCCCCCCGCTACTACAACCCACCAGGGTCAACGCGGCGAGCGCGGCGGCGAGGAACCACCCTGTTCGACTCGTCCTCGCCGCCGCCCTGCTCACCGTCCCGACGGTACGGATCCCTCGGTTCGCGACCGCACCGAGGCCGGTTCGCGCTGGGTTATCTCGGGCTGGTGGTGCCACCATCGCCCCGTGGCCCCGCCTCACATTGTCGTGGTCGAAGACGACGTCGGCATCGGCGGTTCCCTGGAGCGCACCCTGCGAGGCCAGGGTTACGACGTGTCGTGGGCGACCACGGCCGCTGACGCCCTCACTGCAGTACGCGTGGGCACGGCGCTCGTCATCCTCGATCTGGGACTGCCCGACGCCGACGGCCTGGAGGTGTGCCGGCGCCTCCTGGCCCGAGCGGTCCCGCCCCAGGTTCTGATCCTCACCGCCCGCAGCGACGAGGCCGACGTCGTGCTCGGCCTGGACGCCGGTGCCGACGACTACCTCGCCAAGCCGTTTCGGCTGGCCGAGCTCCTCGCCCGGGTGCGGGCCTGCACCCGTCGGGTCGATGCCGACCGAGACCACCTGGTGATCGGCGATCTGGCCGTCGACCTCGACGCGCACAGCGTCGCCGTGGGCGGCGTGGCGGTGGAGCTGCGACCGAAGGAGTTCGAGTTGCTCGTCGCCCTGGCCCGCAGCGCCGGGCGGGTCGTCACCCGGGAACGCCTCCTGCGCGAGGTGTGGGACGAGAACTGGTTCGGCTCGACCAAGACCCTCGACATCCACATCTGGGGATTGCGGCGCAAGCTCGATCAGCCGGGGTCACCGAGTCGCATCACCACCGTGCGCGGCGTGGGCTACCGGCTGGACGAGCCATGAGACGACGGCTCCTCACGTCGATGGTGCTCCTCACGGTGCTGGCCGTCCTCCTGTTCGGCGTCCCGCTCGGCCTCGCCGCCGCTCGCCTCTACCGGGGCCGCGAGGTCAGCCGGCTGGAGCAGGAAGCCACCCGCGCCGCTGGCGTCCTGCCGGCCAGCGGCCTCCACGGCGAGGACACCATCGAGTTGCCCCTGCCCCCGCCGGGCGTGCAGCTCGCCCTGTACGACGCCAGCGGTCGGCTCGTCGTGGGCTCCGGACCGCCGCTCGGCGCTGCGGAGGTGGCGGCCGCGGTGAGCGGGCGCGTCGCCGATCGGCGCAGCGGAGGATGGCTGGCCGTCGCCGTGCCCGTGCACGACGAGGAGGAGGTCGTGGGGGCCGCCCGCGCCGCCCTGCCATCGGACGTGGTGGCCGACCAGACCTACATCGCCTGGCTGGCGATGGCCGCCTTGGCCCTCGTGGCGGTCGCGCTGGCCGGCGCCGTGGCCTGGTGGCAGTCATCGCGGCTGGTGGCCCCGGTGAAGGGTGTGGCCACCCTGGCCGTGCGCCTCGGGGAGGGCGACTTCGGCGCTCGCCTCCAGCCGTCGGGGGTCCCCGAGCTGGACCAGGCCACCGCGGCGATCAACCGCACCGCCGGTCGCCTCGGTGAGCTCGTCGCCCGGGAGCGGGCGTTCACGGCCGACGTCTCCCATCAGCTGAACACGCCGCTGACGAGCCTCCGCCTGGGACTGGAGAGCGCGCTGGTGACCCCCGGCACCGACGCAACGCTGTCCATTGAACAGGCCGTGGGCCAGGTGGACCGGCTCCAAACGACCGTCGCCACCCTGCTGGCGGTCGCGCGCGACGGGGGTGGCAACTTTGGCGGGCCGTGCGACGTGGCGCTGGCCTGCACGGCGATTGCCGACCGCGCCCGGGGCACGTTGGCGGCCGCCGGGCGGGCGCTGCGTACTGACGTCGAGGCCGACCTGCCCCCGGTGCGCGTTCCCGCCGATGTTCTGCACGAGATCCTCATCGTCCTGGTCGACAACGCTCGCGTCCACGGCGCCGGCACGGTCGGCCTCGTCGCCCGCCCGGCGGGGAGCGGCGTCGTGATCGACGTCGGCGACGAGGGCCCGGGAGTGTCCGGCGACCCCGCCCACATCTTCCGGCGCCGGTCACCCGCGGCCGCCGGCCACGGCATCGGCCTGGCGCTGGCCCGGTCGTTGGCCGAGGCGCACGGCGCCCGCC
>JBIOZN010000335.1:0-3425 GCA_044871175.1 Acidimicrobiales bacterium
GGTGCGGGCCTCGTCCAGTGACGTCGCGCCCGCGGTGCCAGCCAGCACGGGCACTCCGACCTGCTCGGCCAGGGCGCGCGCCGCCACCTTGTCGCCGAAGAGGTCGAGCACCTCGGGCCGGGGCCCCACGAAGGTCAGCCCGGCGGCGGCGCACTGGCGAGCGAAGCCGGCCTGCTCGCTGAGGAAGCCGTAGCCCGGGTGCACCGCCCCGGCGCCGGCATCGATGGCGGCGGCCACCAGGGCCTCGCCGTCGAGGTAGGCCCGGACCCCGGCGGCCCTCAGGGGCACGGCGAGGTCGGCCCGGCGGACGTGGAGGGCGTCGGCGTCGTCGGCGGCGTACACGGCCACGGCGCGCAGGCCGAGCTCGTGCACGGCCCGGATGACCCGCACCGCGATCTCACCCCGGTTGGCCACCAGGACCGCATCGGACCCGCCGAACCGGATGGCTTCGCCCACGAGCGGGACCGTAGCGGTCGACCGGCAAACGATGAGCGGGCGGCGACGCGGGAGTCTCATCTCCATGGCGACCACACCGACGACCACGATCGATGCCCGCTACGGCGACCCGGGCGCCCCGGCCACCGCTTGGGCACGGGCGCGTGAGCTGCTCGAGCGGGCCGAGCTGTACTGGCTCAGCACCGTCCGCCCCGACGGGCGCCCGCACGTCACGCCGCTCATCGGCGTGTGGGCCGACGACGCCTTCCACTTCTGCACGGGCGCCGACGAGCGCAAAGCCCGCAACCTGGACGCCCACCCGCACGTCGTGGTCACGACGGGGTGCAACCGGTGGGCCGAGGGGCTCGACGTGGTGGTGGAGGGTGAGGCGGGGCGCGTCCGTGACCACGCCGCGCTCGTGCGCCTGGCCGCCGCCTGGGAAGCGAAGTACGGCGCCGAGTGGCACTTCGACGTGGGCGACGGGGGCTTCGTGGCCGAACACGGCGAAGCGCTCGTGTTCCGGGTGGCGCCGATGACGGCGTTCGGCTTCGGCAAGGACCCTCACAGCCAGACGCGCTGGACGTTCTGACGCTGGTCGCGTGGACTGGTGGTCGTGCAGCGACCCGAAGTCCACACGAGCACGTCACGACCGGCCCTCCACGTGCGGCGGTGGGGGAGCGGGGCCCCGGCGGTGGTGGTGCTGCACGGGCTCGGGGCCACCGGCGCCGTGTGGCGGCGGGTGGCCGAGGTCCTCGTGGGGCGAGTCGACGGGGCGGTGGTGGCCCCCGACCTGCCCGGGCACGGGCGCTCGCCCGGCGCCCCGCCCTACTCGTTCGGGGCGATGGCCGACGCCGTGGCCGCCGTCCTGCCCGACGGGTGGCGGGGCCCGGTGGCCGGCCACTCCCTGGGCGGCGTCGTCGCCCTGGCGTTGGCCGGCGGAGGATTCGGCGTCGCCGTCACGGGTGTCGCCGGCCTCGGCATCAAGGTGGCGTGGACGGACGAGGAGCTGGCTCGGGCCGCCGCGCTGGGCGCCCGGCCGGTGGCGACGTTCGCCACCGAGGACGAGGCCTGGGCGCGCTACCGCCGCGTGGCCGGCCTCGAGGGGGTCGCCGGCCTGGCCACGGCCGACGTGGCCGACGGCGTGCGACCCGAGGGCGACGGGTGGCGGCTGGCCCAGGATCCCGCCACCTTCGCCGTGGGGGCGCCCGACATGGGCGGCCTGCTGGCGGCGGCCGGCGCCCACGGGGTGCCCGTGGTGCTGGCCCGGGGGGAGACGGACGCCCTGGTGACCGACGCCCAGCTGGCCACGCTGGTACCGGACCCGGTGAGCCTGCCCGGCGCCGGCCACAACGCCCAGCTGGACACGCCCGGGGCCGTCGCCGACCTGGTCGTCGGGCTCAGGCGCGAGCCGCCCGCAGGAACGGATCGACCCGGTCCTTCGGGCGCCCGATGATCGCCCGGTCGCCGTCGATGAGCACCGGCCGCTGGATGAGGGCGGGCGTTCGGGCGAGCACGTCGGCGACCTGCTCGGGGGTGGCCACGTCGGCGTCGGTGAGCCCGAGGTCGGTGAAGCGCTGGTCACGGCGGACCAGGGCGGCCGGCGGGTCCTCGAGGTGCTCGAGCACGGCGAGCAGCTCGTCGCGCGTGGGGTGCCGCTTGAGGTAGGGGCGCACGTCGACCTCGACGCCCAGCTCGTGGGCGACGGCCAGGGCGTGTTTCGACGTGCTGCACCCGGGGTTGTGCCACACCGTCACCACGGCGCGGAGGTTAGGGCGGCTACCGTCCCGCCGTGCCCCGGTGGGTGGACAAGCTGGGCCGGATGTTGGGCCGGGTGCGCCCGGCCCCGCCCCCCGCCCCCGCCGGCCGCCGCCCGCCGCCGCCGCGGGGGACGGTGGCCACGGTCGTAGCCCGCCCGGCCATCGCCTACGCCCCCGTGCGCGACGGCGACGCGGACCCCGGGGAGATCGTGTGGACCTGGGTGCCCTTCGAGGAGGACCCGCGCCGCGGCAAGGACCGTCCCGTCCTCGTCATCGGCCGACTGGGCGACGACGTCGCCGCCCTCGGCCTCACGTCCAAGCGCAAGAACGACCGCCACCACGTGGCGCTGGGCTCGGGCCCCTGGGACGCCGACGGCCGGCCCAGCTGGGTCGGCCTCGACCGCCTGCTGTGCCTCGACCCCGACGGCATCCGTCGCGAGGGGGCGGTGCTCGACCGGACGCGCTTCGACGCCGTGGTGGCCGCGTTCGAGGCCTACGGCTGAGCCGGGGCGACGTTCTGGCAGAGGTGAAGGCGCGCTGACCTGGGCGGGTGAGCAAGATCTCCTGCCAGTTCGGCTTGGGGGCGGCGGGGCCGGCGGCGGGCGGGGTGCGGGTCAGACCCGCAGCGGGGCGGGGGTGAGGGTGAGGGCGAGGTGGCGGTCGTCGCGCAGGACCTCGAGTCGGAGCATGCGGCCGACCCGGTCGCCGGTGAGCCGCCGCTGCAGGTCGCCGATGGACGCGACGGGCTGGTCGTCGGCCGCCAGCAGGACATCGCCCGGGCGCACGCCGCCCCGGTCGGCCGGGCCGCCCGTCACCACCGAGGTGACCTCGACCCCGTCCGTGCGCCCCGTGCGCTCCCGTTCTCGGGGGGGCAAGGGGCGGCGCCCGCCGCCGAGGCCCAGCCAGGCTCGCCGCACGTGCCCGTCGCGCACGAGCTGGCCGATCACGTCGCGCGTGCGCTCGTCGATGGGCACGGCCAGCCCCAGGCCCTGGCCGATGCCCGGCCCGACGACCGCGGTGCTGATGCCGACGACCAGCCCCCGGCTGTCGGCCAGCGCGCCGCCGGAGTTGCCCGGGTGGAGGGCGGCGTCGGTCTGGATGACGTCCTCGATGAGCCGCACCGCGGCCCCGGAGGCGGCCGGCAGCGTGCGGCCCAGCCCGCTCACGACGCCGGCCGACACCGAGCCGCCGAAGCCGAGCGGGTTGCCGACGGCGATGACCAGTTGCCCCACG
>JBIOZN010000336.1:0-5144 GCA_044871175.1 Acidimicrobiales bacterium
GTGGACGCCGGGGATGGCACGGAGCCGAGTGTGGCACGTCGGTACGGTCGGTCCCGATGCCCGATCTGGTCGCCCTCGCCCTGCCCGGCGGGCCGGGCTTCGTCGCCGCCCTGCAGCGGGCCTGGGACGCGGGCGACGCGGTGGCGCCGATCGACCCGCGACTGCCGGGGCCGGCCCGGGACGCGGTGCTGGGGGCGCTGGCACCCTCGGTCGTGGTGGACGAGGGCGGGGACCACCACCGCCGGCCCGGAGGCCGTCCCGTCGAGCCGGGCGACGCCGTGGTGGTGCCCACCAGTGGCACGACGGGCACGCCCAAGGGCGTCGTGCTGACCCACGCGGCGGTGGCCGCGTCGGCGTCCGCCACCAGCACTCGGCTCGGCGTCGGGGCCGGCGACCACTGGCTGGCCTGCCTGCCCCTGGCCCACATCGGCGGCCTCGCCGTGGTGACCCGCGCGCTGGCGACGGGAACGGCGCTCACGGTGTTGGCCGGGTTCGACGTCGACGCCGTCCACGCCGCGGCCGCGAGCGGCGCCACCCTCACCGCGCTGGTGCCCACGGCCCTCGCTCGCATCGACCCCGGCCGCTTCCGGATGATCGTGGTCGGCGGCAGCCGTCCTCCGGCCTCGCGTCCGGCCAACGTGGTGACCACCTACGGCCTGACCGAGACCGGTTCGGGCGTCGTGTACGACGGCGTGCCTCTCGACGGAGTGGACGTCCACCTCACCGCTGACGGCGAGATCCGCCTGCGCGGCCCCATGCTGCTGCGCGCCTACCGGGACGGCACGGACCCGCGCGTTGAGGGCTGGCTGCCCACCGGCGACCTCGGCCGCTGGGAGCCCGACGGCCGCCTGCACGTGGAGGGCCGTCGCGACGACCTCATCATCACCGGCGGCGAGAACGTGTGGCCCGAGGCGGTGGAGGCGGTGCTGGCGGCGCACCCCAAGGTGGCCGAGGTCGCCGTCGCCGGCCAGCCCGACCCCGAGTGGGGGCAGGTGGTCGTCGCCCGCGTGGTGCCCCGCTCGGCCGGCGACCCGCCCACCGTGGACGAGCTGCGCGCCCACGCCAAGGAGGTCCTGCCCCCCTACGCCGCGCCCCGGGCCATCGAGCTGGTCGCCGCCCTGCCCCGGGTCGCGCTGGGCAAGCTGCGCCGCCCCCGATGACCGGCGCCGACGGCCGCCGGGGGCTGGGTCCGGCCTACCGGAAGCTGTGGTTCGCCAGCACGATCTCCAACTTGGGCGACGGCGTGGACCAGGCGGCCCTGCCCCTGCTGGCCGTCAGCCTCACCCAGGACCCCCGCCTCATCGGCGGGTTGGCCGTCGCCCTGGGGCTGCCGTGGCTGCTGTTCGCGCTGGTGGCGGGCGCCCTCGTCGACCGCCTCGACCGGCGCCGGGTGATGTGGACCACGGACCTGGCGCGCGCCGGGCTGGTGGCCGTTCTCGCCGTCGCCGCCACCACCGGCCGGGCCCACATCGTCCTGCTGTACCTGGTGGCGTTCGCTCTCGGCACGGCCGAGACGCTGTTCGACAACGCCGCCCAGGCCGTCCTGCCCAGCATCGTGGAGCCCGCGCAGCTGGAGACGGCCAACGGCCGCCAGTACGTGGGCGAGGTGGTGGCCAACAGCTTCGCCGGGCCGCCCGTCGGCGCCCTGCTGTTCACGGTGGCCGTGGGGGCGCCGTTCTGGCTCGACGCCGCGTCGTTCCTGGCCGCCGCCGCCCTCGTGGCCTGGATGCGCCCTCCTCGACCGACGTCGGTCGCGCGGGCGGCGGCCGGCGCCCGCCGTTCGCTGCGCCGCGACATCGCCGAGGGCGTTCGGTGGCTGGGCGGTCACCGGCTGCTGCGCACCCTGGCCGGGCTGCTGGGCACCCTGAACTTCGCCAGCAACCTGGGCTTCAGCACATTCGTCCTGCTGGCCACCGAGGAGATGGGGCTGTCGGCGCGTGCCTACGGGGTGGTGCTCACCGCCACCGCCGTCGGGGCGGCGTTGGGGGGGCTGGCCGCCGGTCGGGTGACGGCCGGGCTCGGCCAGGCGCGCGCCCTGGTGGCGGCGGTGGCGACGTTCGGCGTCACGTTCATCGTGATCGGAACGGCCACCACCGGCGTCGTGGTCGGGGCCGCCCTGGCCGTCAACGGTTTCGTGATCGTCGTCTGGAACGTGGTCACGGTCTCGTTGCGCCAGGCCATCGTGCCGGCGGCCCTGCTGGGCCGGGTCAACAGCGTCTACCGCACGATCGGATGGGGGTCCATCCCCCTCGGCGCCCTGGCCGGGGGGTTCCTGGCCGACGCCTTGGGCACCCGGGCGCCGTGGTTCGTGGGCGCGGCCATCGCCGCCGCCGCCCTGGTGGTGGCCGCCGCCCGGCTGCGCCAGCCGGCCATCGACGCCGCCCGGGCCGCAGCCGCGTCGGCGCCCGATGAGCCCGGCCCCGGCCCGCTCGCGTCGATCCCGCCGTAGCGTGCTGGCGATGAACCGCCTGGGCGCCGAGACCTCCCCCTACCTGCGCCAGCACCGGGACAATCCCGTGGACTGGTACCCGTGGGGCGACGAGGCCTTCACCGCCGCCCGGCAGCGGGACGTGCCCGTGCTGTTGTCGGTGGGGTACTCGGCCTGCCACTGGTGCCACGTCATGGCCCACGAGAGCTTCGAGGACGTTGAGGTGGCGGCGGCCATGAACGCCGGCTTCGTCAACGTCAAGGTCGACCGGGAGGAACGGCCCGACGTCGATGCCGTGTACATGGACGCCGTCCAGGCACTGTCGGGCCGGGGCGGCTGGCCCATGACGGTGTTCCTCACCCCCACCGGCCAGCCGTTCTTCGGGGGCACCTACTTCCCCAAGCCGCAGTTCCTGCACCTGCTGTCCGCCGTCGGCGACGCCTGGACGAACCGGCGGGACGAGCTCCAGCGTGACGCCGGGTCTCTCACCGCCGCCGTCGGCCGGACGGCCGCCCTCGAACCATCCGAGCAGGTGCCCGGCGTCGACCTGCTCAACACCGCCCTCGGCCAGCTGGCCCAGCAGTTCGACCCCACGTGGGGTGGGTTCGGCGCCGCCCCCAAGTTCCCCTCCACCATGAGCCTCGAGCTGGTGCTGCGGGCGCACCGGGCCAGCGGCTCACCCGACGCCCTGCGGGTGGTCACCACCACCCTCGACGCCATGGCCGCCGGAGGGATCTACGACCACCTGGGCGGCGGCTTCTCCCGCTACAGCGTGGACGAGCGCTGGCGGGTGCCCCACTTCGAGAAGATGCTCTACGACCAGGCCCTGCTGGTGCGGATCTACCTGCACGCGTGGCAGGTCACGGGCGAACCGCGCTACCGCCAGGTGCTCGACGAGACCATCGGCTACGTGCTGCGCGACCTGGCCCAGCCCGGGGGCGGGTTCGCCTCGGCCGAGGACGCCGACAGCGTGCCGCCCAATGGCGGCCACCCCGAAGAGGGGCGCTTCTACACCTGGACCCCGGCCGAAGTGCAGGAGGAGCTGGGCGTCGAGGCCGACGCCGCCCTGGCGTGGTACGGCATCACCGCGGAGGGCGACCTCGAGGGCCGGGCCATCCCCCACCGGCCCCTGGGCGCCGAGCTCGCCCGCCCGCCCGAGATCGAGGCCGCCCGCCAGGCCCTGTTCGCCGCCCGGGCCACCCGCCCGCGCCCCGGCCTCGACGACAAGGTGCTCACCGAGTGGAACGCCCTGTTCGTGAGCGCCCTGGCCGAGGCGGCCGCCGCCACCGGCGAGGCCGAATGGCTCGACGCCGCCGTCACCGCCGGCGACTTCCTGCTGGCCGAGCTGCGCCGCCCCGACGGCCGCTGGCTGCGCTCCTGGCAGAAGGAGGGCGGGGCCCGGCACCTCGCCCTGGCGGCCGACTACGCCGCCCTCGTCGACGCCTTCACCCGGCTGTCCGAGGCCACCGGACAGGCCCGCTGGATCGCGGAAGCGGTGGCCGTGGCCGACGCCATGCTCGACCTATTCTGGGACGCGGGCGCCGGCGGCCTCTACACCACCGGCGAGGACGCCCCCGCGTTGGTCGTACGCCAGAAGGACCTGGTCGACTCGGCGACACCGGCGGCCAACAGCCTGGCCGCCGTCGGCCTGGTGCGCCTCGCCGCCCTCACCGGCGAGCAGCGCCTCCACCATCACGCCGAACGCATCCTGCAGCTCGTCGCCCCGCTCGCCACCCAGCAGCCGGCGGCCTTCAGCCACCTGCTGGCGGCCGTCGACCTCGTGCGGGTCGGCGTCACCGAGGTGGCCGTCACCGGCGACCGGCCCGAGCTGGTGGCGGCCGTCCACCGCCGCTACCTGCCCGACGCCGTGGTGGCCTGGGGCGAGCCCTACGAGTCACCGCTCTGGCAGGACCGCCAGCCCGGCTGGGCCTACGTGTGCCGACAGTGGGCCTGCCAGGCGCCGGTCGACAGCGTCGAGGCGCTGGAGGCCCAGCTCACCAGCGGCCCCGGTGGGTGATACAGCGTGAGGCGCTGGAGGCCCAGCTCACCAGCGGCCCCGGTGGGTGATGTCGGCCAGTGACCGGCGGGGGCGGTAGGCCGACCGGCCCACCGGCTGATCGGGTGCGGGCCAGCCGACGGTGACGGCGCCCAGCAGCACCAGCCGCTCGGGGATGCCGAGGGCGGCGCGCACTGCGGCCTCACCGTGGAACACGCCGAAGAAGAGGGTGCCCAGCCCTTCGTCATGGGCGGCCAGCAACAGCAGCATCACGGCGAAGGCCGTGTCGATCTCCCAATAGGGCACCGGCCAGCGGCGGGCGTCGGCCAAGCCGGTCGCCGCCTTGTCGGGCTCGGCGTAGCGCTCGGTGTAGGCGCCGGGGTCGGCCAGCGGCAGCACGACGACGGGCGCCTCGACCAGCCGGTGGAACCGGAAGCCGGGCCGGCGCGCCGGCGGCAACGTGGCCGACCAGAAGCGCTCGGTCTGCTCGGGGCCCTCGAGGACGACGAAGTGCCAGCCCTGGCTGTTCCCGGCGCTGGGGGCACGCCGGGCGGCGTCGAGCAGGCGGTCGACGAGCTCCGGGGGGACAGGCCGGCCCGGGTCGTAGGCCCGCACCATGCGCCGGCTGCCGACCAGCTGGGCGAAAGACGGGACGGCGGCGCCCGTCCCGCCGAAAGACGGGACGGCGGCGCCCGTCCCGCCGAAAGGCGGGACGGCGGG
>JBIOZN010000337.1:0-3454 GCA_044871175.1 Acidimicrobiales bacterium
CGTCACGGCGCCGCGACGGCGGCCGCCGTCTGGCGGGCGATGGCCAACTCCTCGTCGGTGGGCACGACCATCACCGCCACGGCTGCACCGTCTGGTGAGATCACCTCGGCGCCGGCCTCGTTGCGCGCGGCGTCGACGCTGATCCCCAGCCCACTCAGCCCCTCGCACGCGCCCGCCCGCGCCGGAGCGCTGTGCTCGCCGATGCCACCGGTGAACACCAAGGCGTCGCACCGGCCCAGCACCGCGAGATACGCGCCCACGTACTTGCGAATGCGGTAGCAGAAGACCGCCAGGGCCAGGGCGGCCGCCTTGTCGCCGGCGTCGCCCCGCGCCACCACCTCGCGCATGTCCGACACCCCGCACAACCCCCTCAGCCCGCTGGCCGAGTTCAGCTCGCCGGCCACGTCCTCCATCTCCCGCCCGGTGGCGTGGGCGACGTGGCTGATGACGGTGGGGTCGACGTCGCCGGAACGGGTGCCCATCACCAGGCCCTCCAGCGGCGACAACCCCATCGAGGTGTCCACGCTGCAGCCGCCGGCAATGGCGGTGATGGAGGCGCCGTTGCCGAGATGAGCGACGATGAGGTCGAGCTCGGCCAGCGGCCGCCCCAGCCGGGCGGCGGCCTGCCCGGCCACGTACTCGTGGGACGTGCCGTGGAAGCCGTAGCGGCGCACCCCGAAGCGCTCGTACCACTCCGTCGGCACCGCGTAGCGGTAGGCGTGGGGCGGCAGGGTGCGATGGAAGGCGGTGTCGAACACGGCCACCTGGGGCACGCCCGGCCACACGGTGCGGGCCACCTCGATCCCGGTGATGTTGGCCGGGTTGTGCAACGGGGCCAGCGGCACCAGCGAGCGCAGCGTGGCCAGGACGGCGTCGTCGATCACGGTGGGAGCGGTGAAGGCCTCGCCGCCGTGGACGACACGGTGACCGACGGCGGAGGGCGCAACGTCGCCCAGTGACGCGACCACGTGATCGAGGGCCTCCCGGTGGTCGGTGACCTCCTCCACGAGGCCACCCGCCACCCGGCGGCCGGGCGCCGGTTCGATGAGCTGCCACTTCACCGACGAGCTGCCGGTGTTCAGCACCAGCACGATCATGTCGAGCGGGCCTGGGCCGCCTGGATGGCGGTGATGGCGATGGTGTTGACGATGTCGGTGACGGTGGCGCCTCGCGAGAGGTCGTTCACCGGACGGTTGAGCCCCTGCAACACGGGCCCGACGGCGACCGCACCGGCCGAGCGCTGCACGGCCTTGTAGGTGTTGTTGCCGGTGTTGAGGTCGGGGAAGATGAACACCGTCGCCTGGCCGGCCACCAGGCTGCCGGGCAGCTTGGCGCTGGCCACGTCGGTGTCGACGGCCGCGTCGTACTGGATGGGACCCTCGACCTTGAGATCGGGGCGCCGGGCCCGCACCAGTTCCGTGGCGTCGCGCACCTTGTCCACGTCGGCGCCGTGGCCCGACTCACCCGTCGAATAGCTGAGCATCGCGATGCGCGGCTCGATGCCGAACAGCACCGCGGTTTGCGCCGAGGAGATGGCGATGTCGGCCAGCTGAGCGGCGTCGGGGTCGGGGTTGACGGCGCAGTCGCCGTACACCAGCACCCGGTCGGCCAGGAGCATGAGGAACACGCTCGACACGATGGACACCCCGGGCTGGGTGCGGATGATCTCGAACGCCGGCCGCAGCGTGGCCGCGGTGGTGTGGGTGGCCCCCGACACCATCCCGTCGACGATCCCTTCGTGCACCATCATCGTGCCGAAGAAGCTGACGTCGCCCATGAGATCGCGAGCCAGGTCGAGGGTGGTGCCCTTGTGGGCGCGCAGCTCCAGGTACCGCGCCGTGAACTCCTCGAACCACGGCGAGGCGTCGGGGTCGACGACGGTGACGCCGGGCAGATCGAGGCCCAGCTCACTCGCCCGCTGACGCACCGCTGCCTCGGGGCCGAGCAGGGTCAGCTCGACCACCTTGCGCCGGGCGAGGCGCTCGGCGGCCTCGAGGATGCGGTCGTCCTCGCCCTCGGGCAGCACGAGGCGCGCCCCGGCGGCGCGGGCTCGCTCGATGAGCTCGTACTGGAACATCACCGGCGTCACCGTGGTGGAGCGCGCCACCTGGATGCGTCGCTCGAGCGCGGCCAGATCGACATGAGCCTCGAACAGGCCGAGGGCGGCCTCGACCTTGCGCTCGTTGTCGGGCGTGAGCGCGCCCTCGACGCCGGCGGCCTCGGTGGCGGTGTCGAAGGTGTCGCTCTCCACCAGCAGCAACGGCAGCGCCTTGGTGCCGTCGCCCTGACCCTCGAGGAGCTGGGCCACCCGCGGGTCGGGCCGCAGGCCACCCGTGAGCACGACGCCGGTGACGCTCGGGAAGGCCTCGCTCTGGCGGGTGAGGGCGGCGGCCAGGAGGACGTCGGGGCGGTCGCCGGGCGTGAGCAGGACGGTGCCGTCCTCCAGGCGGTCGAGCAGGTTGGCCACCGACATGGCGGCCACCCGGACATGGCGGGCTTCGCGGGTGAGGTCGTCGGGGCTGCCGGCCAACAGCTCGGCGTCGAGGGCCCGGGCGAGCTCGCCCAGGGTGGCGTGGCGCAGCGTCTCGTCCTCCGGAATGGCCCAGGCGGGCGGACTGCCGGCCGGGCGGGCGGCCAGCATCTCGGCGACGGCCTCCAGGAGTGCGGGGTCGACCCGGTTCACGATGAGCGCCAGCACCGTGTCGCCCTGGGCCAGCAGCGATTCTTCGCCCAAGCGCACGGCGCCGCGGATCTCGCCTACGTCGCGACCGTGGCCGTTCACCACTGCGAGCACGGGCGCGCCGAGGTGGTTGGCCACCCGGGCGTTGACCTCGAACTCGATGGGCGAGGACACGCCGGTGAAATCGGTGCCCTCGATCACCACCATGTCCGAGCGCGCCTCGAGGGCCTTGTAGGCGGCGACGACTTCGGCCATGGCCACGTCGGCCGCCTCGGTGCGCCCTCCGCCCGCCATGGCGCGCACATCGTCGGAGGTGAGGGCGTGGGCGACGTGGTCGGTGTCGAGGTGATAGCGGCTGCGGATGAGCTCCATGTCGTTGTCGGGCGGCTCGGCCGTGCGGATGACGGGACGGAAGAAGCCGAGACGGCTCACGCGATGGGACAGCAGCTCGACGACGCCGAGGGCCACGATCGACTTACCGCTGGCCGGTCCCATGGCCGTGAGGTACACGCTGCGGCTCACCGGGCCGAGCCTACGGAAGTGCGACGACCGGGCCGACCGAGCGGCGCGACGCCGGGCGGCGCAGCCGGGCGGCGCGGCCGGCGCGGCCGGCCGCCGGGCGGGCCGTCGCGAGGTGCACATCCCTGCCTTAGGCAGCCGAATGCACCGTAGAGGTGCAAATCCCTGACTGAAGCGACCCCCTCGGCTGACGCTGCGCGGCTGTGGCGGTCTGGCGAGCGCCTGAGGGGCCGCGCCGGGGTCCGCGAGCGGCGC
>JBIOZN010000338.1:0-4462 GCA_044871175.1 Acidimicrobiales bacterium
CGGTGCCTGCCTCGGGCAGTCGAATGCACCGTAGCGGTGCAGATCCCTGACTGAAGCCTGGTGCGGGCCCGGGGCCGCGGGGCGGCCGAGGGCTGGTGAGGCCGGGGCCGGCGGGCGGCCGGGGCCCGGGGGGCGGCCGGGGGCCGGGGGCGGGCCGGGGGCGGCGTCCTCGGGGGACGTCGGCGAGGTGCACATCCCTGCCTTGGGCAGCCGAATGCACCGTAGAGGTGCAGATCCCTGACTGAAGCCTGGTGCCGCTGCGGGCGCGGGGCGGCGGGGGCGGCCGGGGCGGCGGCGGGGGTTGGCGGCCGGGGCGGCGGCGGGGGTTGGCGGCGGGGTTGTCGGCGGCGGGCTAGTCGCCGCCGCCGGCGCCGCCCGGGGGTGGGCCGGCCAGCGCCGGTACACGCTCCTCTTCGTCTTCCAGCTCGACGATCGGGTGCCCGTGGCCCTCCACGTTGATCTTGGGGATGATCCGGCCCAGCCACTTGGGCAGCCACCAGTTACGGTCGCCCAGCAGCTCCATGGTGGCCGGCACGAGCAGCATGCGCACGATGGTGGCGTCCACCAGGACGGCGACCGCCAGCCCGAGGCCGAACAGCTTGAGCGAGCGGTCGTCGGCCAGGACGAAGGCGCCGAACACGCACACCATGATGAGGGCGGCGGCCGTGATCACCCGGGCGGTGGACGCCAGGCCGTCGGCCACCGCGGTGGCGTTGTCACCGGTGCGGTCGTACTCCTCCTTCATCCGCGACAGCAGGAAGACCTCGTAGTCCATGGACAGGCCGAACGTGATGGCGAACAGGAACATGGGCACCCACGCGTCGATCGGGCCCTCACGGCCGACGCCGATGAGGCTGGCGCCCCAGCCCCACTGGAAGACGGCGACGATGATCCCGTAGGCCGCCCCGATGGACAGCAGGTTCATCACCACCGCCTTGAGCGGCACCAGCACCGATCGGAACACGGCCATGAGCAGCAGGAAGCTGAGCACCAGCACAGTGCCGATCAGCCAGGGCAGGCGCTCGGCCAGGTAGTCGGAGAAGTCGACGTTGGCGGCGTTGCCGCCCCCCACGAGGGCGTCGACGCCCGAGGCGGGAATGACGTCATCGCGCAGGCGGTGCACCAGCTGCGTGGTGGCCTCGTCCTGGGGCGCGCTCGTGGGATAGACGCTGATAAGAGCGAGGTCGTCACGCAGCGGCACCGGCGGGTTGACGAAGTCGACGCCCTCGGTGCCGGTCAGCTCGGTGGTGAAGGCGTCGAGCTGGGCCTGATCGGCGTTGCGCACCACCACCACCAGCGGCCCGTTCACGCCTGGCCCGAAGCCCTCGGCCAGCAGGTCGAAGGCCCGCCGGGGAGGCTGGCTCTCGGCGTAGTTGCCGGCGTCACCGAAGCCGAGCCGGATGGAGAACAGTGGCGACGCCAGCAGCAGCAGCACGACGACGGCGGCCACGAGCGACGGCCACGGGCGGTGCTGGATCAACCGGCTCCACCGGTACCAGAAGCGTTGCTGGCGGGGCACGTGCTTGCGGGCCGGCAGCTGGCGGGCCAGGCCCTTGGCGAAGGTCAAGCTGCCCACCACCAGGACGGCGGTGACGACCAGGGCGAGCAGGATGAACGCCGGCGACCCGGCCAGCACCGTGAAAAGCAGGCCCAGGGCGAGCACGGCCAGCCCGGCGACGCCGCGGTAGGTCGTGACCTCGATCCGCTGGCGCACGAAGGCGAGCAGCGCCGGCAGCAGCGTGAGCGCCGCCAACACCATGACGGCCACGGCGATGGCCCCCGCCACGGCCAGGCCGGTGACGAAGGCCAGGCCGACGAGGAACAGCCCGAGCAGGGCGATCACCACGGTGATGCCGGCGAACAGCACGGCGCGGCCCGAGGTGTCGACCGACTCGACCACTGCGTCCTCCGGGTCGAGCCCGAGGTGCAGGCCCTCCCGGTAGCGGGTGACGATGAACAGGGCGTAGTCGATGCCCACGCCCAGCCCGATCATGGCCGCCATGTTCGGCGCGAAATCGGGCATCTCCAGCGGGTGGCTGGCGAGGGCCACGAAGCCGAAGCCGATGCCGAGGCCCAGCAGCGCGGTGCCGAGGGGCAGCCCCATGGCCAGCACCGAGCCGAACGCCACCAGCAGGATGACGACGGCGGCGAGCACGCCGAGCAGCTCGGCTTGGGGCAGCTCGAAGGTGGCGAACAGGTCGCCGCCGTACTCCAGGGTGAGCCCGGGCACCTGGATCTGGTCGCCCATGTCCATGATCTCATTGGCCAGGTCGGTGAACCCCTGCTGGCTGCGGTCGCTCACCGACAGCTCGGCGAAGCCGATCGTGCCGTTCGGCGATATCTGCTGGCTGCCGTCGGGCGCGTAGGGGCTGGACACCTCGACGCCTGCGAGCTGGCCGACCTGGGCGAAGAACGGCTCGAGGGCGGCGCGCACGCCGGGGTCGTTCACGCCCTGCTCGGCCTTGAACACCAGTTGCCCGGTGAACCCGGCCCGGGCCTCGCTCACCTGCTCGAGCAGGTCCTGCACCTCGCGTGCCTCGCTCTGGGGCAGGGCGAAGTTGGTGTGGTAGTCGGAGCCGACCGTGCTGGCGACCCCTTGAACGACGACCAGCCCGAGGATCCAGGCGATGACCACCCGCCAGCGTCGGCGATAGCAGGTGCGGGCGAGACGTGCGAGCACGAGTGTCTCCTTGCTGGAGCCGCGCGCGGGCGGACGGGCGCAGTGGGCGGACTGTAACGGCCACGCTCCGGCCACGGCGGACCGAAATACCGTTCCCCTCGCAAGGGCTCGTTCAGCGGACGAGGTTGCCGTGGCGGTGGGCGGTCTGGCTGATCGCCTGCTCGCGCACCCAGCGGTGCAGCTCGATGCGCGCGTCGGCGACGACCGTCCGGGCGTCGACGGCGAGGCCGGCGTCGTGGCCCGCGAGACGCAATTCGTCGGACGCGGCGCCCAGCAGGCGCAGGGCGTCCACACCCAGCCCCCCCAAACGCGCCGCCAGCGACGGGTCGTCCTCGACGACGACGGGCGCGTCGACACCCGGGCGAGGGATGGCGCTGGACACGTTCACCGGCACGCCCACGGTGCGGGCGGCCAGCAGGGCGACGGCCACGTCGTTGTCGCCCACGTCGGCGCCGGCGCGCACGACGACGCCTCGCCCCATGGGCCGGTAGCGGAACCAGTTGCGCTCGGCCCGCAGGCCCGTCGGGTCCACGGGTGGAGCCATCGCCTGCCAGTGACTCCGGAACTGCTCGGGCAGGGCGGCCCGATCCACCGGCCTCGTCGCGCGCCACGTGCCGAGCGAGGCGACGTAGTTCGGCCCGCCCGCCTTGGCCGCCGGGCCGACCACCGAGCGCTTCCATCCGCCGAACGGCTGGCGTTGCACCACGGCCCCGGTGGTGTGGCGGTTCACGTAGGCGTTGCCCACCTCGACGTGCTCGCACCAATGCTCGACCTCGGCCGGGTCGAGGGAGTGGATGCCGCCGGTGAGCCCGAAGGCGGGCGCGTTCTGCAGGGCGATGGCGTGATCCAGATCGGTGGCCCGCATGACCCCGACCACCGGCCCGAAGCACTCGGTCAGGTGGAAGTGCGACCCCGGCTGCACGCCGACCTTCACCGCCGGTCGCCACAGGTCGGCGCCACGGTCCACCCGTGACGGCGGCACGAGCCAGCGTTCCCCCGGGTCGAGCGTCGAGAGCGCCCGAGCGAGAGCGCCCTCGGGCGGGCGGATGAGGGGACCGACGACGGCGTCCAGGTCCCATCCGGGCCCCACCGTGAGGCTGCGCACGGCGTCGGCCAGCCGGCGGAGGAAGCGGGCGTCGTCGTACACCGACGCCTCCACGAGGGCCAGGCTGGCGGCCGAGCACTTCTGCCCGGCGTGCCCGAAGGCGGAGCGGACGAGGTCGGCCACGGCCAGATCGAGATCGGCGGCGGCGGTGACCACGAGGGCGTTCTTGCCGCTGGTCTCGGCGTGGAGCGCCAGCGGGGGCTTCCAGCCGAGGAACAGCCGGGCGGTGTCCCAGGCGCCCGTGAGCACGACGGCGTCGACGTCGGGATGGGTGATCAGCCGGCGCCCGACGTCGTCGTCGGGGCAGGGCAGGAACTGCAAGACGTCTCGGGGCACACCGCCGCCCCAGCAGTGCTCGGCCACGAGCCGGGCGGTGAGCACGGTCTCGGGCGCCGGTTTGAGCACCACGGCGTTGCCGGCGGCGAGGGCGGCCAGCACACCGCCGGCGGGGATGGCGTAGGGGAAGTTCCACGGCGACGCCACCACGACGGTGCCGTACGGCGTGAAGGTCAGTCCGTCGTCCTCCAGCGCGGCCAGCGCGGCGCCCGACGCGCCGTAGTATCGGGCGAAGTCGATGGCTTCGGACACCTCGGGGTCGGCTTCGCCCACGGTCTTGCCGCCGTCGTGGGCCATGGTGGCGATGGCCTCGGCCCGCCCCGCCGCCATCACCCCGGCCA
>JBIOZN010000339.1:0-2418 GCA_044871175.1 Acidimicrobiales bacterium
CGGCGTCGGTGGTGGCGTAGGCCAGGGCGTAGTAGGTCAGCGGCTCGGCCGGGTGCGCGTGCTGCGCTCCCGGGACGGCGAGGACCGGGTCTTCGCCGCCGACCTGGCCGCCGGCCAGTGGAGCGACCACGTTCCGGAGTCGTTCACGATCGCCGGGGAGCGGGTGGACGGCCACGTGCAGTGCAAGCTGGTGGGCCTCGCCCCGGACGCCACCTCGTTCGAGCTGTTCTTCCCCCAGATCTGGCCCGTCTCCGGCTACACCTTCCCCGATTCGGTCGGGCCGGAGCTGCTCGCCGCCGTCGGCCCCTTCCGCCAGAACCCGGGGCGCGACGCCCTCGGCGTGATCGACGACGACACCTACTTCGAGTGCCTCGAAGCCCAGCTGCAACGCCAGGCGGACGTCACCCTGCACCTGGCCCGCACCCGCCCGGACTGGGGCGGGCTGTTCACCCAGACCCACGCCACGGACTACGCCAACCACTTCTTCATCGCCCAGTCGGACGCCGTCTCCGGCGCCCCGCCGGAGGTGGTGGCGCGCATGTACGGCGGCATGGTGCGCACCTACGCCGCCTGCGACCGCTGGATCGGGCGCCTGATGGACGGGCTGCTGGACGAGCAGACCGTCTTCTGCATCGTCTCTGACCACGGGGGCACGCCCACCACCTACCCCCTGGCCAACGTCAACGCCGTGCTCGCCGCGGCGGGGCTGCTCGTCTACCAGGACGGGGCCAGACGCGGCGGGGGCGGCGAGGGGGCCTCCGGCCCGAGCGGCATCGACTGGTCGAAGACCAGAGCCGCCGGCCAGGGCATCGTCAACATCTTCGTCAACCTGAAAGGGCGCGAGCCGGACGGGACGGTCGAGCCGGGCGAGGCGTACGAGCGCACCCGCCGCGAGATCATCGACGCCCTGATGGCCTACCGCGATCCGCGCGCCGGGTACTGCCCCTTCGTCTTCGCCCTGCGCCGCGAGGACGCCGAGGCGGTCAACATGTGGGGCGACCTGGTGGGGGACGTCGTCTACGCCACCCTGCCCGAGTTCGACGGCGCCCACGGCCCCCAGCTGCCGAGCGCCCGCTGGGGCTGGGGCGCTCAGCACACCACCTTCGTCCTGGCCGGCGCCGGCGTCAGGCGCGGCGAGCACCTCCCCCGCCAGGTGCGCCAGGTGGACGTCGCCCCTACCCTGGCCTACCTCACCGGCGTGCCGACGCCGGCGCAGGCGGAGGGCCGGGTGGTGATGGAGGCCCTGGCCGAGCCGGACTGGCACCTCCGCTGATGGCCGCCGGCGATCCGGACGCCCCGGCCCCGGCCCCGGCCCCGGCCGGGGCGGGAGGCCGCTCCCGCCCCCCGAACCTGCTGGTGATCATGGCCGACGAGCACGCCCCGCAGTTCAGCGGCTTCGGCGGCCACCCCCTGGTGCGTACCCCGCACCTGGACGCCCTCGCCGCCCGGGGGACGCTGTTCGAGCACGCCTACTGCAACTCGCCCCTCTGCGTCCCCTCCCGGATGAGCTTCATGACCGGGCGCTACCCCAGCCACAACGGCGCCTACGACAACGCCACCGCCCTGTCCTCGGACGCCGTCACCTGGGCCCACCTGCTGCGCGCCGCCGGCTACGACGCCGTGCTCTCCGGCAAGCAGCACTTCGTCGGCCCGGACCAGCTGCACGGCTTCCGCGCCCAGCTGGCCACCGACCTGCACGCCAGCCGGGCCCACGGCGTCTTCGACTGGGCGGACGGCACCCCGCCGGCCCCCCGGCCGTGGCCCGGCGTCGCCCAGGCCGGCCCGGGCACGACCGAGGAGATCGAGGTCGACGACGCCGTGGAAGCGGCCGCCCTGGCCTACCTGCGCGACCCCGCCCGGCGGGAGCGCCCCTGGGCGCTCAACGCCGGCTTCATCGCCCCCCACTTCCCCCTGGTGGTGCCCCAGCCGTACTTCGACCTCTACCCCCCCGAGGCGGTCGACCTGCCGCGCATCCCGGAGGGGCACCTGGAGGGGCAGCACCCCGTCTTCAAGCGCATGCGGGCCATGTTCGGCGCGGCCGACTTCCCCGCCGACCAGCTCCGCCGCGCCCGGGCCGCCTACTACGGCCTGATCACCTATCTGGACGCCAAGGTGGGGCGCCTGGTCGCCGCCCTGGAGGAGACCGGGCAGCTGGCGGACACCGTGGTCGTCTACACCTCAGACCACGGGGAGATGGCCGGCGAGCACGGCATGTGGCGCAAGTCCAACTTCTACGAGCACTCCGTGCGCGTGCCCCTGATCCTGGCCGGTCCGGGCCTGCCCGCCGGACGCCGCGTCGCGGCGAACGTCTCGCTCGTGGACGCCGTGGCCACCATGGTCGAGGTCGCCGGCACGCGCCCGGTCACCCCCCTGGACGGGGAGAGCCTGCTGCCCCTGGCCCGCGACGACCCCGGAGCG
>JBIOZN010000340.1:0-4498 GCA_044871175.1 Acidimicrobiales bacterium
TGGCCGCCGCCCACGCCGCCACCGCCTCGACGTACTGCTGGCGCGCCTGCGCCAGCGCCTGCTCGGCCTGTTGCACGGCGTCGCGGGCCCGCTCCCACTGCGCCGCCAGTGTCGCCACCAAAGCCCGCTCGGCGTCCTGCTGCGCCTTGAGCTCCGCCACGATGGCATCCGTCTTCGAAGGTCCTCGGGCCATCCTGTCCCTTGCGTTGCTCGGACCGGCATGCGGCCCGCACCTCGACCAACCCGGAAGGCGGCACTGTAGCGGTGGCCGCGGACGGCCCGTCAAGGGGCGCGCCGACACTCACGAAGAGTGGTCGGGGCTGGCTTCCACTCACGACCAGCGAGGGTGCACGGCGAGGATGAACCGGAAAGGCGACGTCCGCTCGGATCGGAAAACGAGATCGGGCCCGGGTCGCGACCCGAGCCCGATCCCCGCCCTCCGTGGCGGCTGCGAGGTGATGCGGCACCGGTCGTCCCTGGCTCTCCGGTTCCGACGAGGAAGGGTGCAGCCGGGGTTCCGAACGGAAACGCCCGGCCGAGAAACCGCCCCAGCAGGCGTCCGCCCGCTCACGTGTGGGCGCACCCGGGCGGCCGCAGCGGCGCGACCGGCGGCGTTCGGCGGGTCAGTGGAGCGTCGGGGCCAGGGCGATGAAGCTGCGGCCGAGCGGGTCGAGCTGGCGGCCCGTGATCTTCTCGATGATCGAGATGGCGTGGGGGCCTTCGGGCACGAGCCCGGCCCAGCGGATGTACCCGCCGACGACGCCGGCCAGGCGGTTACCGACCTCCTCGCCGTGGAGCAGCACCTTCTTCCCCTCGGCCAGCAGGTCCTTGAGCTCGGGATACAGGGCGGCCAGCACGTCCCGGGGATCGTCGACGGCGGCAAAGGGCCGGTGCAGGTACGCCACGCCGAGCTCCTCGTAGTTGTGGAGGTTGTGGGGCGACGGAATCAGGGAGATCACCATCCCGAACCCCTGCTCGCGGATCCAGATGATCTCTTCCTGCCGGCGCACCCGCCGGTGATTGGCGCCGTAGCCGCCCGGGCGCTCGCAGATGGCCAGGTGCTGTTTGATCACCCAGGCGAAGTTGCGGGGCTGGATGCCCTGCGCCCACTTGCCCTTGGCCCGGCTGGTCATCAGCCGGCGACCAGCCGAGCGGCCTGCACGGTTGGGGCGACGTCGTGGGCGCGCACCATCTGGGCACCCTGCTCCATGGCCCATACGGCGGTTGCCAGCGACGCTTCCAGCCGATCCGCCGCCGCCACGGGCGCCAACGCGGCCGGGTCGAGATCGGGCGACGAGGCGTCGAGGCCGGGCAACACCGGCCGGGCCACGGCCAGATCGGACACGGCCAGCAGCCGCCCGAGGGTGCCCTTGCGCGACAGCCCCACGAGCACCGGGTAGCCGGTGGCCACGAGGACGTCGAGGTCGGCCAGCAGGGCCAGGTTGTGGGCGAGCGTCTTCCCGAAGCCGAACCCGGGATCGATCCACACCTCGGGCACGCCGGCGGCCGTGGCCTCGTCGGCCCGGCCGACGAGGTGGTCGCGCACCTCGGCGACGACGTCGTCGTACTGCGGGTCGTCCTGCATGGTGCGGGGATCGCCGCGCATGTGCATCGCCACCCACCCGACCTGGTGCTCGGCGGCCACGGGCCACAGCGAGGCCGAGACGTCGTTCACGAGCGTCGCGCCGGCGGCGATGGCACGAGTCGCGGTGGCGGCGTGGCGGGTGTCGATCGAGATGCGGACACCGTCGGCGGCCAGGGCCTCCACCACCGGCAGGACGCGCCGCTGCTCCTCGCCGGGGTCGACGGGCTCGGCGCCGGGCCGGGTCGACTCGCCCCCGACGTCGATGACGTCGGCGCCCTCGGCCACGAGGCGCCGGCCGTGGGCGATGGCGTCCGCGGGGTCGAGGTACCAGCCGCCGTCCGAGAACGAGTCAGGGGTGACGTTGACGACCCCCATGACCAGCGGCATCGGCGTCAAGGTACAACGCCCGACGCTCGGGCTTGGGGGCCGGGAGGGCCGACACCGGGTGAACCGGCCGCCACGCGGGCGCGGCGGCCGGCACCACGACTGTCAGTTCATCCGGGGGCGCAGCCCCCGGAGACCCCGAACAGAATGCGGCCGGTCCTCGGAGGCGACCGACGAGTCCGGGGGCACTCGGGGGCAGAGCCCCCGAGTAGAGCGCGCGCCTGTCGGGGCTCGCTCTAGCCCTCCAGCACGAAGGTGACGAGCAGGTTCACCTTGTAGCCCGTGATCTGCCCGCTGCTGGAGTCGATCTCGACCTCCTGCTCCTTCACCCAGGCCGAGGTCAGCCCCCGCAGGGTCTCGGCGGCGCGGGAAATGGCCACGCGAATGGCGTCGTCGAAGCTGGTTTCGGACTTCGCCGCAATCTCGGTGACGCGAGCAACCGATGATGCCATGCACTCCCCTCCTCGTCGGGCTCCCCCGCCCCCCGCTTCCCCCGACGGCGCCCGCCCAAACGTACGGCCCGACGTTCAGTGCTCGCCGGCCCACACGCGGATGTCGGGCAGGTTCCGCCACTTCTGGGCGGTGTCCAGGCCGTAGCCCACCACCCAGTCGGCGGGGATGCGGAAACCGGTGTAGCGCAGGCCGGCGGCGTCGGCGTCGGAGACCGACTCGCGCACCAGGAGGGCGCACACCTCCAGGCTGGCCGGCCCGCGGGCGGCGAGCATGCGGCGCAGGTAGCGGAGCGTGAGCCCGGAGTCGACGATGTCTTCGACCAGGATGACGTGGCGGCCGGCCAACTCTGTGTCGAGGTCCTTGACGATGCGCACGACCCCGCTGGTGCGGGTGGACGACCCGTAGCTCGACACCGCCATGAAGTCGATCTCCACCGGCCCGTGAATCGCCCGGGCCAGGTCGGCCATGATCACGAACGCGCCCCGCAGCACGCCGACGAGCAGGAGGTCGCCCCCGACGTAGTCGGCGGTGATGCGGGCGCCCAGCTCGGCGACCCGCGCCCGCAGCTCATCCTCCGTGACGAGGATTTTGCCCAGCTCCTCGGCGGCACCCCACGGATCCTCGCTCACGGCGAGGGCACGCTACCGGCCCTGACGGCGCAGCCGCTGCCCGGAGCGCACGACCCGCACACCGGCGCCCACCTCGCAGGCCCGGGCCTCGCCCCGGGCGACGGCCAGGACCCGCTCCAGGGCGGCACGCGGCGGGGGGTACGGGTCGGCCAGCCAGCGGGCCAGCGCCCGGGCGGCGACGGGCTCGGGCGCGCCCGCCACGGCCCGGGCGTCGGTGGGGTCGAGCGTGCCGGCGGCGGCGGCCAGGTGGTCGGCGTCGGCGGCCAGGAGATCGGCGAAGCGCACCAGCAAGGGCGCCACGTCGCGCCCGGCCACGTCGACGAGCAGCGGCAGCACGTCGTGCCGGACCCGGTTGCGCGTGAAGGCGGGATCGCGGTTCGAGGGATCGGTCACGGGCTCGAGGCCGAGGGCGGCACACACCGCGTGGGTCTCGGCTCGGCGCAGGCGCGTGAGGGGATGGCGAGGGCTCGGACGCAGCGGGTCGGCCACCCCTGCGGGCCCCGCGCCGCGCAGCAGGTTGAGCAGGATGGTCTCGGCCCGGTCGTCGAGGGTGTGGCCGGTGGCGACGGTGCCGGGCGTCGCCGTGGCCCCCGCCACCCGCTGCAACTCCCCCAGCCGGGCGGCGCGGGCCCGGGCCTCCAGGTTGGGGCCGAGTTCCACCGGCACCGTCACCGAGCAGAAGGCGGCGCCGAGCGCGGCGGCGGCCGCGGCGACGGTGTCGGCTTCGGCGGCCGAGCCGGGCCGCAGGCCGTGGTCGACGTGGACGGCCACCACCTCACCACCGGCGGCCACGGCCAGGGCGAGCAGGGCGAGCGAGTCGGCACCGCCCGACACGCCGCACACCAGCCGCCCGCCGGCCCATGGGCTCGCCGAGGGGCTCGCCGAGGGGCCCCCGGGCGGAAGGGCGGGGCCATGCGCCGGGGGTCGGGGGAAGGCGCAGCGGAGAAGCAGCTCGGGCACCGGCGCCGGCCAGGCCACGGGCACCACGGGCACGACCGTGCGGGGCCCGCCGGCTAGGCCGGTACCGGCGCGACCCCGAGCCGGCCCAGCCACCGCTCGGGCTGGCGGATCTCGTCGAGGGACGGCAGGTTCTCGGGCCCCTCCCAGCACCGATCCACCACGCGGGGGCCGCCGGCGGCCTCGATGGCGGCGAGGAAGCGCTCGCCCTGCTCGTACTGGTTCAGCTTGGCCTCCAGCCCGGTGAGGCGCTGCACCAGCCGGGTGAGGAGGGAGGCGGACTGGCGGCGGGCCGACAGCACCCGGTGGAAGCGCTCGGCCGAGGGGATGCGCCCGGCGCCGGCGCGGCCCATGGTGACGTCGCCGTGGCCCTCGAGCAGCGCCATGAGCCCGCTGATGCGACCCAGCAGCACCCGTTGCTCGGGGGTGGCGATGAGGTGGGCGAGGCCGCCGTCGCGCAGTGGGCGCTCGCCCCGGCGCATCCCGGCCA
>JBIOZN010000341.1:0-2087 GCA_044871175.1 Acidimicrobiales bacterium
GTCTGCCAGGCCGAGGCGCCGGAGGCGGCCACGCCCTCCCCGCTGACGGCCTCGGGGTGTGGCCGCGCCGGCTCGCGCACGAATGCAACGGCCGGGTCTGCTGCCAGCGCCGCCAACATGCCTGGAGCTACCAGGGCCTGCACCAGGTCCTGGTACTCGGCTTCGACGGTCCCGCCGACGGCCTGGACAGCCGCAACGGCGCGCGAACGCGGTCCGGCGCTCTCCACCATGACCCGCACCTGCCCGCTCCCGGTCACCGAGAGAGCCTGTCTCGGAAAGATAGCTGGGCACGGGCGTGGCGAGCGATCGAGGTGGGAAGAGTCGGGCGGGTCGCGGGTGGGGAGCGTCGGGGGCGAGCGGGCGGGCGGGGCGAGCCGTGCCGAGGGGGCTGGGGAAGCGGTCGGCGTCAGGCAGCGAGGGGGCGGGCGGGGCAGGCGGTGGCCTGCCAGAGGCCGGCGAGGGTGCGGAGGTTGAAGGCGGTGGCGAGGAGGGACCATTCGGCGCGGACGTTGTCGAGGCCGCGGAGGAGGAAGCGGCGGGCGGCTTGCTGCTCCTTGAGGATGCCGAAGGCCGGCTCCGGCAGGGTCTTGCGGCGGCGGTAGGCGTCCTTGGCGGCGTCGGTGGCCATGAAGGCGCGATGGGCGCGCAGGCGGGCGTCGTCGGGGCCGAGCGTGAGCGACCGGCCCTTGGCGGCGGCGCTGGTGCAGGCCGCCCGGACCGGGCAGGCGTCGCAGGCGAGCTTGGACGCCCGGTAGCGGCGGACCGGCGGGCCGCCGGCCTGGCGGCGGTCGAGCCCCTGGAACGTCAGGGTCTGCCCCTGCGGGCAGGTGAAGGTGTCGGCCTCGGGGTCGTAGACGAAGCGATCCTTGTGGTACGGCTGGTCGGGGCGCGGCGCCTGCGGGTCCGGCATCACGATCGCCTGGCCCCGCTGCTCGCACGCCGCCAGGTTGGCGGCCGAGTGGTACCCGCCGTCCGCGAGCGCCGCCGGGATCGGCGCCTCGGTCACCGCCTCCGCCTGCTCCAGCAGCGGCACCAGCTGGCCGTGGTCGTCGCGGTCGGCCGTCACGTCGGCCGCCGTGATCAGCAGCTTGCCCGGGGCCCCTGGCCCGGGCGGGCGCACCCCGGCCAGCATCGCCTGCGGGTTGTAGCCGACCTGGAACCCGCCGCCCCGACGCTTCTGCAGCGTCGCGTCCGGGTCGGTCACGTTCGCCCGCTGCGGCCCGCCCGCGTCGGTGACCCGGGCCAGCGCCTCCAGCACCCGCGCCCGCAGCGCCTCCGCGCGGGCCAGCTCGGCCGGCAGCCGGGCCGGCGGCGGGTCGTCCCCGCCGGCGTTCTGCGCCTCCAGGTCCGCGATCGCCGTCTCGACCCGCCCCAGCAGGTCGGCCAGCCCGGCCGCGTCCAGCGTCCGCTCTCGCGCCGCCGAGCCCGCCACCCGGGTCCCGTCCACCGCCTGCACCGCCAGGTCCACCAGCCCGGTCGCCACCGCCACCCGCACCGTCCGCTTCAGCAGCATCCGCATCCCCGCGCGATGCGCCTGATAGAACCGCCACAAGGTGTTGTGGTCCGGCCGCTGCCACCCGGTCAGCCACAGGTACGGCACCTGATCACGACACGCCCCCTCCAGCTTCCGCGACGACCGCACCCCCGTCATGAACCCGTACAGCCACGCCCCCAGCAGCGCCGCCGGGGCGTACCCGGGCGCACCCCGCGCCTCCCCCTCCGGCACCACCCCCAGCCCCAGCCACTCGCCCCGACTCAGCCCGTCCACGAACATCGCCACGTACCGCACCGGGTGGTCCGCGGGCACCAGCTCGTCCAACGTCGGCGGGAACAGGAACGTCACCTCGCGATTGAATGGCCGGATCGGCATCACCCTCACCCCCACCCACAGCCTACCCTGCCACTAGCCCCGACCGGTAGGTGACGGAAGATTGTGAGACAGGCTCTGACGCTCGCGGTGAGGAGCCTGGGACTGACATGCCAATGACGGCCGCCATGGTGGGGCTGGCGTTAGCGGTCCGAGGTGTAGACGCAGCCGTACGGCATCCGCAGGAGCGGCTGGCGCAGGCCCCGCGCGAAGCCGGCCA
>JBIOZN010000342.1:0-27827 GCA_044871175.1 Acidimicrobiales bacterium
GCTCAGAACTGGAAGTAGATGAAGGGCGCCACGCCCGTGGGGCCGAGGGCCTCGATGAGGAAGAACCCCAAGGCCAGGGCGACGCCCTGCAGCGCCAGGGGTGCGTAGCTGAACCGCACCTGCAGACGGGTGACGACGTCGTCGGGCACGAACTGGGCGCCGAGCATGGCGACGATCGTGACCACGAGGAGGGGCGACACCAGGTCGGACGACGTCCCGCCCAGGCCGCCCAGGGCGACCGCCGTGGCCAGCCCCACCGTCACCGCCGCCAGCACGGCGGGAAGTTCGACGCCGCCGCGGGCGAAGGCCGGGTCGAGCAGCTCGAGCACCAGCCGGACCAGGAGCAGCACGATGAGCAGCCCCGCCAGCAGAGGGACGATCCGCCCGACGGGGCCGGGCCAGCGGGTGAACACGCCGGTGAGCATCTGGCCGGCGGCGGTGAACGTGGAGGCCCGGAAGAAGATCCACGCCGCGCACACGATGTGGAAGGTCACGAACCACGACACGAACGCCCGGGCCGCCGACGGGGGCGAAGCGGCGATGCCGGCCGCCTCGCGACGGTCGCCCAGCAGGCGGTCGACCGCCATGACGGTGCCGTGGATGCCGCCCCACACCACGAACGTCCACGCCGCCCCGTGCCACAGGCCGCCGATCAGCATGGTGAGCATGAGGTTGACGTAGGTGCGGACGCGCCCCTTCCGGTTGCCGCCCAGCGAGATGTACAGGTAGTCGCGCAGCCAGCGCGACAGCGTCATGTGCCAGCGCCGCCAGAAGTCCTGGATGGACCGGGCGGTATAGGGAGCGTTGAAGTTCAGCGGGAAGCGGATCCCCAGCAGCAGGGCGAGCCCGATGGCGATATCGGTGTAGCCCGAGAAATCGGCGTAGATCTGGATGGCGTAGGCGTAGACGCTGAACAGGATCTCGGGCGACGAATGGTTGGCGGGGGCGTTGAAGACGTCGTCGACGATGGCGCTGGCCATGAAGCTGGAGATGACGACCTTCTTGAACATCCCGGCGAGGATGAGGCGAAATGCCGGTGCGGCTTCCAGGTAGCGCGGGTCGGGGCGGTCGCGCAGCTGGGGCAGGAACTCGGTGGCCCGCACGATGGGCCCGGCCACCAGATGGGGGAAGAACGAGAGGTAGACGGCGAAGTCGAGGAGCGAGACGGGGCGCAGCTTCTGGCGGTGGGCGTCGATGACGTAGGACAGGGCCTGGAAGATGAAGAAGCTGATGCCGATGGGCAGGATCACCTGCACGAGCGGCGGGTCCCATCCCAGCCCGAGGCCGTGCAGGCCGTCCACCACTGACGTGGTGAAGAAGCCGTAGTACTTGAAGTAGCCGAGGAAGCCGAGGTTGGCTCCGACGAACACCCACATGCGCGCCCGGCGCAAGGACGGCGCGCTCACCCCGGCGAACAGCAGCGCCGCGGCGAAGGCGAGGTTCATGACGACCAGCAGCACCCCGAGGGCGCGCAGGTCGAAGGGGTAGACGTCGCGCCCCCGCGCGGCCAGGTCGATCTTCTCGAGCCACCACAGCAGTGGGTAGGCCACGACGAACAGGGCGTTGGCCGTGGCCGCCACCGTCACGATGGCTTGGCGGGCGGTACGGCCCCCCGAGATGGCCAGCACGAAGGCCTGGTTGGCCACGGTGACAAGGGCCAGCAGATAGCACGCCTGCCAGTCCCACCAGCCGTAGAAGACGTAGCTGGCGACGAGGATGAACAGCTTCCACTTCGTCGGCTGCGGGCGCAACAGCCACGACCCGATGAACACGATCGGGAAGAACACGCCGAACACGACGGTGGGGAACAGCACCGGGCCCCGAGGTTAGGTCGGCCCCGGCCGACGGCGGAGGCATGCCGCCCCTCGCCCGGCGGGTGGGCGATGGCCATTCCTGCGCGAGGTGCCGGAGTAACGTCTGTTTCCCACAGCAGGGTGGAAACCAGGAGGGAGACCGATGTTCAAGAGCAGGCACGCGCGCCACGCCGTCGTGGGGTTGGCGCTGAGCCTGGCGTTGGTGGCGGCGGCGTGCGGGGACGACGACGACGAGGCCACCACCAACACCGGCGCCGCCACCAGCAGCGCGGCCGCCACCACCACCGCGGGTAGCGCCGGCGCCACCACCACGGCCCGGGGCACCGCGGGCGCCACCACCACCGGGGCCACCACCGGCACCAGCGCCGGAGCAGGCACGGCCACGGGCACGCCGTCGACGTGCCAGCAGGGCGAGGTGCAGCAGATCGGAATCGCGTTCGACGCCGTCGGCCGGGGTGACGGCTCGTTCAACGACTCCGCGGGCGCCGGGCTCGACCGCGCCAAGGCGGCCCTGGGCGTCACCGCCAACGAGCAGGTGCCCGCAGCCGACGGGTCCGATCGGGCCGAGAAGCTCGACCTGCTGGCCAGCCAGGACTTCAACCCGGTGGTCGCCGTCGGTTTCCTGTTCGCCGATCCGGTGAAGCAGGTCGCCGCCGACTATCCCGAGGTGTGCTTCGGCATCGTCGACTCCAGTGTCGACCTGCCCAACGTGGCCGGCCTGCAGTTCGCCGAGCAGCAGGGCTCGTTCCTGGTGGGGGCGGCGGCCGGGCTCAAGACCACGAGCAACAACGTGGGCTTCGTCGGTGGCCAGCAGGGTGACCTCATCGCGCGCTTCGAGGCCGGCTACAAGGCCGGCGTGAAGGCGGCCAATCCCACCGCCCAGGTGCAGTCGCAGTACATCGGCACCGACGTGTCCGCCTTCAGCGACCCGGCCAAGGGCCAGGAGATCGCCAAGGCCATGATCGACCGCGGCGCCGACGTGATCTACGCAGCGGCGGGCCAATCGGGCCTGGGCGTCTTCCAGGCGGTGAAGGAGGCCAACGACGCCGGCAAGAAGGTGTGGGCCATCGGCGTCGACTCCGACCAGGGCTCGCCCGACAACAAGGGCGTGCCCGACGAGGTGAAGCCGTACATCCTCACGTCGATGCTGAAGCGGGTCGACGTGGCCGTCGAGGACACCATCAACGCCGTCAACGACGGCACGTTCGTGGCCGGCCCGCAGACCTTCGACCTGGCCAAAGACGGCGTCAACTACTCGACGACCGGTGGCCACCTCGACGACATCAAGGCCCAGCTCGACGACTACAAGCAGCAGATCATCAGCGGGCAGATCACGGTTCCGACCAAGCCGTAACCTCGCCCGCCGTGGACCAGGACGGGAGCGTGCCGGTGCCCGCCACGGCGCGCGCCGGCGCTCCCGCCATCGAACTGCACGGCATCGTCAAGCGCTTCCCCGGCGTCGTGGCCAACGACGGCATCGAGCTCACCGTCGCGCAGGGCGCCATCCACGCCATCGTCGGCGAGAACGGCGCCGGCAAGTCGACGCTGATGAACATCCTCTACGGGATGTACCGGCCCGACGAGGGCACCATCGCCGTCGAGGGCCGGCAGGTCCACTTCCGCTCGCCGCGCGACGCCATCGCCGCCGGCATCGGCATGGTGCACCAGCACTTCATGCTGGCCGAGAACTTCACCGTGGCCGAGAACATCGTGCTGGGCGACGAGCCGGGGGGGCCCGGCCGGCTCCACCTCGGCACCGCCCGGCGCCGCATCGCCGAGCTGGGGGCCACCTACGGGCTCGAGGTCGATCCCGACGCGCTGGTGGAAGACCTCGGCGTGGGCGACCGCCAGCGGATCGAGATCCTCAAGGTGCTCTACCGGGGCGCGCGCATCCTCATCCTCGACGAGCCCACCGCCGTGCTCGTGCCCCAGGAGGTCGACGAGCTGTTCGCCTCGCTGCGCGAGCTCACCAGTGAGGGCGTCACCGTGGTGTTCATCAGCCACAAGCTCGACGAGGTGCTGGCCGTGGCCGACGCCATCACCGTGATCCGGGCCGGCCGCACGGTGGCCGAAGTCGACGACCCCCGCTCGATCACGGCCCGGGACCTCGCCGAGCTCATGGTCGGCAGCGAGCTCCCGCGCCCCGAGACCCGCGAGTCCACCGTCACCGACGTGGCCGAGCTCGAGGTCGAGCACCTCACCGTCGCGGGCGTCACCGGCGGGCGCGCCGTCGTCGACGGCGTCAGCCTGTGCGTGCACAAGGGCGAGGTGGTGGGGATCGCCGGTGTCGAGGGCAACGGCCAGACCGAGCTCATCGAGGCGATCCTGGGCATCGAACCGGTCGCGGCCGGCCTCGTCCGCCTGGCCGGGCGCGACATCACCCATGACGGGGTGCGGGCGCGGCGGGCGGCCGGCATCGGCTACATCCCCGAGGACCGGCATCAGGACGGCCTCCTCCTGGCGTCGCCGTTGTGGGAGAACGCCATGCTCGGGCACCAGGCCCAGGCGCCCAACGCCAAGGGCCCATGGATCGACCGCTCGGGCGCCCGGCGCCGCTGCGAGGAGATCGTGGACGCCTACGACGTGCGCACGCCGTCCATCGACGTGGCGGCGCTGGCGCTGTCGGGCGGCAACCAGCAGAAGCTGATCGTCGGGCGGGAGCTGCTGGCCGAACCGTCGGTGCTGATCGCCGCCCACCCAACGCGGGGCATCGACGTGGGCGCCCAGGCGGCGGTGTGGGAGGAGCTGCGCCAGGCCCGCGCCGCGGGGCTGGCCGTGCTGCTGGTGTCGGCCGACCTCGAAGAGCTCATCGGCCTGTCCGACACGCTGCACGTGATGCTGCGGGGCCGCATCGTGGGCACCTTCGACCCGGCCCGGGTCACGCCGGCCGAGCTGGGCGCGTATATGACGGGCGCGGCCACGGTGGCGTCATGACGGCCCGGCGGGTGCTGTACGCCGTGGCCGCACCGGTGGGCGCCTTCGTGGTCGCCGTCGCCATCTCCTCGATCGTGCTCGTGATCAGCGGGCACAACCCCTTCGACGCCTTCGGGAAGATGCTCAGCTACGCCGTCCAGCAGCGCGAAGGCGAGGGCTTCCGCAACGCCGTCAACATCGTCAACCGGGCCATCCCCCTGTACCTGTCGGCCGTGGCCGTGGCCATCGGGTTCCGGATGAACCTGTTCAACATCGGCGTCGAGGGCCAGTACCGGCTGGCCGGCCTCATGGCCGCCTACGTGGGGGGCAACGTGGCCCTGCCGGCGGTGCTGCACCTGCCCCTCATCCTGTTCGTGGCCATGGTGGTGGGGGCGGCGTGGGCGGGGATCGCCGGCGTGCTCAAGGTGCAGCGGGGCGTCAGCGAGGTGATCTCGACGATCATGCTCAACTACATCGCCTTCGCCCTCATCCAGTTCCTGCTGCAGAACCATCTGCGGGTCGCCAACGAGGGCGGGCTCGGGGCGCGCACCAAGGAGATCCCCCGCAGCGGGTGGATGCCCTCGCTCAACCGGTTCTTCGAGCTGTTCGGCCTCGACATGCCGGCCGGGCGCAACGCCCTGTACGGGTTCCTCGCCGTGGCCGTAGCGCTCGGTGTCGGCTTCCATGTCCTGCTCAACCGCACCCGTTTCGGCTACGACCTGCGGGCCGCCGGCCTCAACGCGTCGGCGGCGCGCGCGTCGGGCGTCAACACCAACGCGATGGTGCTGCGCGCCATGCTGCTGTCGGGTGCCGTCGCCGGGCTGATCGGCCTGCCCCAACTGCTCGGCAACACGCACTTCTACGACGAGGCCTTCGCCGCCGGGCTCGGCTTCGACGGCATCGCCGTCGCCCTGCTGGGACGCAACCGACCCATCGGGATGGCGGTGGCGGCGCTGCTGTTCGGGTTCCTGAACGGCACCTCGGGCATCCTGCAGCTCCAGGACATCCCGCCCGAGGTCGTGCGCATCATGCAGGGGATCATCCTGCTGTCGGCCGTGGTGGCCTACGAGATCGTGCGCCGCCTGGCCGAGGCGGCCGAGATCAAGGCGGCCGCCGAGAAGCTCGAGCGGGCCCGGGCCGAGCAGCCGCCGGTGGGGGTGCCGGCGTGACCGACACCTCGTCCCTCGCCCCTGCGCCGGTCCCTCCCGAGGAGTCCCGGCTGCTGCCCGGCCTGCCCCGGCGGGTGGTGGTGGTGCTGGGACTCCTGGCCCTGCTGTTCGTGCTCAGCGTGGTCGCCCAGATCACCGACGCCGAGGGGCTGACGTCGGCCGGCCAGTTCGGCGTGATGCTCCGTCTCGGCGTGCCCATCCTGCTGGCCGGCCTGGGGGGCCTGTACTCCGAGCGGGCGGGCGTGGTGAACATCGGGCTCGAGGGCATGATGACCCTGGGCACCTGGTTCGCCGCCTGGGCGGGGTACACGTACGGGCCCTGGCAGGCGGTCGGCTTCGGCATCCTCGGCGGGGTGCTGGGCGGGCTCGTGCACGCGGTGGCCACGGTGAGCTTCGGGGTCGACCACGTGATCTCGGGCGTCGCCATCAACATCCTCGCCGCCGGGTCCACCCGCTACCTGTCGTCGCTGGTGTTCGTGGACGCCGGCGGCTCGGTGGCCAACTCGCCGTCGGTGAAGGGATCGGTGGGCGTCATCACGCTGCCGTTCGTGGCCGGCGGGTCGCTGTTCGGGTGGCGCACGCCCGACATCTCGGGCTGGATCACCGACCGCAGCTGGTTCTTCGTGTCCGATCTCGCCGGCGTCGTCAAGGGCCTCACCACCGACGTGTCGTGGCTGGCGGTGATCGCCGTGGCCCTCGTGCCCGTGTCGGCCTATGTGTTGTGGCGCACGGCGTTCGGCCTGCGGCTGCGCTCGGCGGGCGAGAACCCCTACGCCGCCGATTCGCTGGGCGTGCCGGTGTACCGCATGAAGTACTTCGGCGTGCTCATCTCCGGGGCCCTGGCCGGGCTGGGCGGCACCGTGCTGGTGCTCGACTTCGCCCGCCTCTACCAGGAGGGCCAGGTGGGCGGGCGGGGGTTCATCGGCCTGGCCGCCCTGATCTTCGGCAACTACCGGCCCACGGGGGTGGCGGCCGGCGCCGGGCTGTTCGGGTACGCCGACGGCCTGGCGCTGCGCGACCCCGGGTCGGTGCACGCCCTGCTCCTGTTCGTGGTGATCGCCTGCGCGCTGGTGGGCGCCTGGGCGATCTGGCAGCGGCGCCAGCGCCTCGCCCTCGGCTGCACGTTCGCCGCCGTCGGGTTCGCCCTCTGGTACTTCACCGTCGACACCGTGCCCAGCCAGCTGGTATCGGCCACCGCCCCTACCGTGACGCTGGTGGTGCTGGTGGTGTCGTCGCAGCGACTGCGGCCCCCCACCTTCGACGGCGTCCCCTACCGCAAGGGCGGGCGGCTGTGACCGGCCCGGCCGGCGAGGTCGAGGTCGACTGGGCCGCGTTGGCAGCCGCGGCGGTCGCCGCCGCCGCCCACGCCTACGTGCCGTACTCGCACTTCCCGGTCGGCGCGGCGGCCCTGGTGGACGACGGGCGCGTCGTCACCGGGGCCAACGTGGAGAACGCCAGCTACGGGTTGTCGCTCTGCGCCGAGTGCAGCCTGGTGTCGGCCCTGGTGATGTCGGGCGGCGGGCGCCTCGTGGCGGTGTGCACCCGCAAGGGCGACAGCGGGGTCGTGATGCCGTGCGGCCGTTGCCGCCAGCTGCTGTGGGAGCACGGCGGCGCCGCCTGCTGGCTCGACGGCGACGGCACGCCCCGCCTTCTCACCGAGGTCCTGCCCCACGCCTTCTCGTCCGCCGAGCTCGCCTGACCCGGTTTGCACCCTGAGGGCCAACAGTGGGCGCTCAGGGTGCAAACCCATCCGTAGCCTCGGGGCGATGCGGGTGGAGGCGTTCGAACTGCGGAGGATCGCCATGCCGTTGCGCGCGCCGTTCCGCAGCGCGACCGGCGTCGAGCACCGCCGCGACATCCTGCTGGTGCGCGCCCACACCGACGTCGGCGACGGATGGGGCGAGTGCGTGGCCCAGACGAGCCCGCATTACGCGCCCGAGTACGTCGACGGCGCCCAGGACGTCATCACCCGATTCCTCGCGCCCGTGCTGCTGGCCGCCACCGAGCTCGACGCCGCCGGCGTGGCGCCCGCCCTGGCCGGCTTCGTCGGGCACGCGATGGCCAAGGCCGCCTTGGAGATGGCCGTGCTCGACGCCGAGTTGCGAGCGACGGGCCAGCGCCTGGCCGACCGTCTCGGCGCCACCCGCGCGCGGGTGCCGGCCGGGGTTGCGGTGGGGCTGGCCGGTTCCGTGGGGGAACTGCTCGACGAGGTGGCCGGCTACCTCGACCAGGGCTACCAAAGGGTGAAGCTCAAGATCGCCCCCGGCCACGACATCGAGCCGGTGGCGGCGGCGCGCGAGCGCTTCGGCCCCGAACTCGTGCTCACGGTCGACGCCAACGGGTCGTACACGGCGGGCGATGCCGAGCACCTGGCGTGGCTCGACCCGTTCGAGCTGACGCTGATCGAGCAGCCCCTCCCGCCCGACGCCCTGTGCGCCCACGCCGTCCTCGCCCGCCGCCTGCGCACGCCCGTCGGCCTGGACGAGTCGATCACCTCGCCGGCGGTCGCGGCCGACGCCATCACCCTGGGCGCCGGCGCCGCCGTCGGCATCAAGGCGGGACGCGTCGGTGGCTACCTGGCCGCCCGCCGGGTGCACGACATGTGCCTCGCCGGCGGGGCCGCCGCATGGTGCGGCGGTATGCTCGAGACCGGCCTGGGGCGGGCCGCCAACCTGGCCCTGGCCGCCCTGCCCGGAATGACCCTGGCCGGCGACCTGTCGGCCTCCGAGCGCTACTGGGCCGAGGACCTGACGCCCCCGTTCGTGCTCGACGATGGCCACCTGGCGGTGCCCACCGGGCCGGGCCTGGGCGTCGAGCCCCGGCCCGACCTGCTCGCCGCCCTCACCACGAGTGTCACCACCATCGGGGCGTGAGCCAGGATGCGCGGCGTGGACGCCGTCTCCGTCATCCGGGCCAAGCGCGACGGCCTGCGCCTGTCCGACGACCAGATCCGCTGGTTCATCGCCGCCTACACGCGTGGCGAGGTGGCCGACGAGCAGGCCAGCGCCCTGCTGATGGCGGTGTTCTTCCGCGGCATGGAGACTGCCGAGCTGGCCACCTGGACGGCGGCCATGATCGCCTCCGGGGAGCGTCTCGACCTGGGCGGCCTCGACCGGCCCACGGTCGACAAGCACTCCACCGGCGGCGTGGGCGACAAGGTCAGCCTGGTCCTGTGCCCGCTGGTGGCGGCGTGCGGGGCGGCCGTGCCGCAGCTGTCCGGGCGCGGCCTGGGCCACACCGGGGGCACCCTCGACAAGATGGAGGCCATCCGCGGATGGCGGGCGACGCTGTCGAACGACGAGTTGCGCGCCCAGCTGCGGCGGGTCGGCGGGGTGATCGCCGCCGCCGGCGCCGGCCTGGCGCCGGCCGACCGCAAGCTCTACGCCCTGCGCGACGTCACCGGCACGGTCGAGTCGATCCCCCTCATCGCCAGCTCGATCATGTCCAAGAAGATCGCCGAGGGCACCCAGAGCCTGGTGCTCGACGTCAAGGTCGGTTCGGGCGCGTTCATGAAGGACATCGGCGACGCCCGCCGGCTGGCCGAGACCATGGTGGCGCTGGGCGCCGCCCACGGCGTGCGCACCACCGCCGTGCTCACGTCGATGGCGACGCCCCTGGGCCGGGCGTGCGGCAACGCCGTCGAGGTCAGTGAGGCGGTGGCCACCCTGCAGGGGCGCGGGCCGCGCGACGTCACCGAGGTGACGCTGGTGCTGGCCCGGGAGATGGTGGCCCTGGCCGGCCTCGCCGGCATCGACCCCGCCGCCGCGCTCACGGACGGGCGCGCCCACGCCACCTGGCAGGCGATGGTGGCCGCCCAGGGCGGTGACCCCGCCGCGCCGCTGCCCGAGGCGCCTCGGCGTCATTTGGTCACCGCCGCCCGCGGCGGGTACGTCACCGGCCTCGATGCCTACGCCGTCGGCGTGGCCGCCTGGCGCCTGGGCGCCGGCCGCAGCCGCAAGGAGGACCCCGTGAGCGCCACCGCCGGCGTCGTGATCCTGGCCCCCGTGGGCGAGGCGGTCGCCGAGGGCGAGCCCGTCCTCGAGCTCCACCTCGACGATCCCGGCCGCCTGCCCGCGGCCCTCGAGGCCCTCGACGGCGCCGTCACGATCGGCCTCGAGCCGGTGCCTCCTGCCCCGCTCGTGCTCGACGTCCTGCGCCCCTGAACGCCGCCCCAACCGCAGCTCTCGGCGCGGATCCCGCCATGTACGGCGGAAATCGCGCCGAGACGTGATCCCGGCCGCGCTACTGGCCGGAGGCCAGCTCGCCGTCGGCTCCCACCAGGATGGGCACCGAGGTCACCACGGTGTGGGGCCGGAACAGCAGCCGCGCCTTCAGGGCCAGCGCCGTCTGGTTGTGCAGCACCTGCGTGGCCCACGACGTCACCACGAACTCGGGGATGACGACGGTGATGATGTCGTCGGGGTCCTCGGCGTCGAGCTCGTCGAGGAACCGCAGCACCGGCCGGGTGAGCTCGCGGTAGGGCGAGAAGACCAGGTGCAGCTCAACGGGGATGTCGCGCTTGTCCCAGTCCGCCTGCAGCGCCCGCTGCTCGTCGGCGTCGCCCACGACCGACAGGGCGAGAAGGCGGTCAGGGGCGAGCGATCGCGCGTAGGTGAGCGCCTGGAGCGTCCCCTTGTGGATCCGGTTCACGAGCACGACGACGGTGTGGCTGTGCCGGCGGGCCTTCCAGTCCGCGGGCGCATCGGTGGCCGCCCGCACCCGGTCGTAGTGCGCCTTGATCGAGCGCAGCACGGCCACGATCACGGGGATGACCACGGCGGGCAGCCAGGCGCCGATGGTGAACTTGGAGACGACGACGACCACCAGCACCGTGCCCGTGGCCAGGGCGCCCACCGCGCTGATGGCCGCCGACAACCGCCACCGTCGCCGCCGGTGCCGGCGCTGGTACACCACCATGCCCGTCTGCGACAGCGTGAAGCCGGTGAACACCCCCACGGCGTAGAGCGGGATGAGGGCTTCGGTCTGGCCCCCGAACACCACGATGAGCACCCCGGCCAGGCCGGCGAGGACGACGATGCCGTTGGAGAACACGAGCCGGTCCCCGCGGGTGGCCAGCTGGCGGGGCAGGAACCCGTCCCGGGCGATGAAGAAGCACAGGCGGGGGAAGTCGGCGAAGGCGGTGTTGGCGGCCAGGATCAAGATGGCGAAGGTCGAGAACTGCAGCACGTAGTACAGCGGCGTCTCCTCGCCGAAGACCGCCCGGCCCAGCGCCGACAAGGCGGTCTGGTGCTCGGGATCGACGATGGGCCGCAAACGGTGGGCCAGCACCGAGATCCCGAAGAACAGCGAGCCGAGGATCACGCCCATCGCCACCAGGGTGCGGCCGGCGTTGCGCGACTCGGGCTTGCGGAAGGCGGGCACGCCGTCGGCGATGGCCTCGACGCCCGAGAGGGCGACAGCGCCCGACGAGAACGCCCGCAGCAGCACGAACAGGCTGATGCCGGCGAACGCCGCCCCCTCGTCGCGCAGGCGCTGCAGGTACTCCTCGTCGGGCGGCAACGGCGGCAGGTCTCCCGTGTACGAACGGAACAACCCGTAGACGATGAGGACGACCATCGTCACCACGTACACGTACGTGGGCCCGGCGAACAGCGAGCCCGACTCCTTCAGCCCCCGCAGGTTGCCCAGCGCCATGACGGTGATGAAGATCAGGCACAGCAGCACGCGCTCGGGGCGCAGCGCGGGGAAGGCCGACGTGATGGCGGCCACGCCGGCCGACACCGACACCGCCACGGTGAGCACGTAGTCGACGAGCAGTGACGAGCCCGCCACCAGCGAGGGCGTGGTGCCGAGGTTCTCGCGGCTCACGACGTAGGTGCCGCCGCCGTTGGGATAGGCGTGGATGGTCTGGCGGTAGCTGGTGATGACGATGGCGAGCAGGATCGTCACCACGACGGCGATGGGGATGAGATGCTCCACGGCCTCGACGCCGCCGGCGGGCACGAGCACGACCAGGATCTGCTCGGTGGCGTAGGCGGTGGAGGAGATGGCGTCGGAGGCGAAGATCGCCAGGGCCACCAGCTTGATCAGCCGCTGGTGGTGCTCCTCGCTCGACGCGATGGGAGGGCCGAGCAGCAGCCGCTTCGCCGCCGAGTACACCGCGTCACGCTATTCGTCGCGATCACGTCACCGGGTGACGAAGGGTCGGGCCTAATGTCAGGTGGGAGCCAACGGGGAGAAGCGATGCCGCCTGCTGCTGCCATCACCGTCGACGACGTGCATCTCGGCACGTGGGAGTTCTGGACCAAGCCGCTCGACGAGCGCGACCGGGCCTTCGCCGCGCTGCGCCAACGCTGCCCCGTGAGCTTCCACCCGGAGTACGCCACGCTGGCGGGCGCCGACCAGGGGCCGGGCTTCTGGTCGGTGGTGTGCCACGACGACGTGCGCTCGGTCAGCCGCCGGACGCCGCTGTTCAGCTCGTCCAAGGGCATCACCTTCGCCGACGAGCGCCCGGAGATGACCGACTTCTTCGGCTCGATGATCGTGCTCGACGACCCCCGTCACGCGCGCATGCGCATGCTCGTGCAGAAGGGGTTCACCCCCAAGACGGTGGCCGCCATCGAGCAGAGCGTGCGCACCCGGGCCCGCACGCTGGTGGCGGCGGCGGCCGAGAAGGGCGAGTGCGACTTCGTCGAGACCTTCGCGGCCCCACTGCCCCTGCAGATCATCTGCGACATGTTGGGGGTGCCCCGCGCCGACGAGCGCCAGATCTTCGACTGGACGAACGTCATCCTGGGAGCCGGCGACCCCGACTTCGGCGGCTCCCTCCAGGCCTTGTTCGACGCCGGCCTCGGCATGTACAGCTACGCCCAGGAGCTGGGCAAGGACCGCCTCGACCATCCGGGCGAGGATCTCGTGTCGATCCTCATGCACGCCGAGGTAGAGGGCCAGCGGCTCACCCCGGCCGAGTTCGGCTCGTTCTTCATCCTGCTGGCCGTCGCCGGCAACGAGACGACCCGCAACGCCATCAGCTGGGGCGCCAAGCTGCTCTCCGACCATCCCGACCAGCGGCGGATGTGGCAGGCCGACGTGGAGGGCATCACGCCCAACGCCATCGAGGAGATCGTGCGCTGGGCCAGCCCCGTGCTCCACATGCGCCGCACCCTGCTGGACGACGTCCAGCTGGGCGACCACACGATCTCGGCCGGCGACAAGCTGGTCATGTGGTACTGGTCGGCCAACCGGGACGAGCGGGTGTTCCCCGACGGCCACCACTTCGACATCACCCGGCCCAACGCCAAAGAGCACGTGGGCTACGGCGGGGGCGGCCCCCACTTCTGCCTGGGCGCCAACCTGGCCCGGCGCGAGATCACGATGATGTTCGCGGAGATCTTCCGCTGGTTGCCCGACCTGGAGATCACCACCGAACCCGACCGCCTGCAGTCGGGCTTCATCAACGGCATCAAGCGGATGGGCTGCGCGTTCACGCCCACCTCGGTGCCGGCGCTCGATTAGTCCCGGTGCGCCGGGAACCCTCGGCGCGTCAGCCCGGGGGGCGGCGGGACCGGGCGGCCTCCATGAGCTGCAGGACCTCGCCGTCGGAGGTCGCCCGGAAGTCGTCGTAGGACTGGCCCACGGCCACGAAGCGGGCCGGCGTCGACGCGCACACGACCTCGTCGGCGATGGCGCGGAAGGCCTCGCAGGTGACCGGGGCCGCCGTCGGGACGGCCACGATGACCCGGGCGGGCGCCAGCGCACGCACGGCGGCCACGGCCACCCGCATGCTGGCCCCGGTCGCCAACCCGTCGTCCACCAGCACGACGGCCTTGCCGGTGAGGTCGAGCGGGGGCTCGCCCCGGCGGTAGGCCTCCTCCCGGCGGGCCAGCTCCCGGTGTTCCAGCTCGACCTCCCGCTCGATCTCCTCGGGGGTGATGTCGAGCTGGGCCACCACGTCGTCGTTCATGAGCATCACGCCGCCCGGCCCGATGGCGCCCATGGCCAGCTCCTCGTGGCCGGGCACGCCGAGCTTGCGCACCACCATGATGTCGAGCGGAGCGTCGAGGTGGTCGGCCACCACCGCAGCCACGGGCACACCGCCGCGCACGAGGCCGAGCACGACCACGTCGTCACGGCCCCGCAGGTGCTCGAGGTCGGCGGCCAGGACGCGGCCGGCGTCGTAGCGGTCGAGGTAGGAGCGCGCCACGCCCCGGGTGCTAGCCGCCGCTCGACCTCGACACAAGCCCTACCGTGGCGGCCATGGCGAAGAGGACGTGGAAGCCCCACGAGGTGAAGGGCCGGCTCGACGCGGCGGCCCGGGACAAGCTGCCCGACAGCGCCTTCGCCTTCCCCAAGCAGCGCAAGGAGCCCCTCACCGACGCCCGCCACGTCCGCAACGCCCTGGCCCGCTTCGACCAGGTGCAGGACGTGAGCGACGCCGATCGTGACGTCGCCTTCGCCAACATCAAGGCGGCGGCCAAGCACTACGACGTCGAGGTGAGCGAGCGCAGCTGGCGCGAGCTGGGCAAGCCCGACAAGAAGTGACCGCGCAACCGCCGGCGGCGTACGACGACGCCATCCGGCGCGCTCCGAAGGTCCTGCTCCACGACCATCTCGACGGCGGGTTGCGACCCACCACGGTGCTCGACCTGGCCGACGAGATCGGGTACCTCCCTCGGCTGCCCGCCACCGAGCCCGACGCCCTGCAGGCGTGGTTCACGCGCGGCGCCGAGACCGGCGACCTCCTCCAGTACCTGGCCACCTTCGAGCACACCCTGGCCGTCCTGCAGACGGCCGAGGGACTGGAACGGGTGGCCGCCGAGGCGGTGGCCGACCTGGCCGCCGACGGGGTCGTCTACGCCGAGACCCGCTTCGCCCCCGAACTGCACGGCGAGGGCGGGCTGCCGCTCGAGGAGGTCGTCGCCGCCGTCACCGCCGGCCTCCGGCGGGGCGAGCGCGAGGCCGGTGGGGCGATCACCGCCAACACGATCCTGTGTGCCATGCGCACCAGCCCGCCCACCAACTCCCGGGCGATCGTGGCCGTGGCCGCCCGGATGCGCGACGGCGGCGACGACAAGGTCGTCGGCTTCGACCTCGCCGGCGCCGAGACCGGTTATCCGCCGCGCGAGCACGCCGAGGCGCTGGCCGCCGCCCGGGCCGCCCACCTCCGCCTCACCATCCACGCCAGCGAGCCGCCCGACCTCGAGCTCATCGACGACGCCCTCGTGCACGGGGCCGAGCGCATCGGCCACGGCGTGCGGCTGGCCGCCGACGTGCACACCAGCCCCGACGGCGAGGCCGTGCTCGGCCCGCTGGCCCGCTACGTCCTCGACCGCCAGATCCCCCTCGAGCTGGCGCCCACGTGCAACGTGCAGATCGGCGCCGTCCCCGACCTCGCCTCCCATCCCGTCGGCCCGTTCCTGCGCCTCGGGTTCCGCGTCTCGGTCAACACCGACAACCGCCTCATGTCCAACGTCTCGGTGAGCTCGGAGGTGGCGGCGGTGGCGCGCACGTTCGACCTCACGTGGGACGAGATCGGCCAGCTCGCGATCAACGGGATCGAAGCGGCCTTCGCTCCCCACGCGACGGTGGTCGCCCTGCGCGACGGCGTCATCGGCCCCGCCTACGGCCGCCGGTAGGCTGGCGCATGCCCGCCGACCGTCCGTCCCTCGACGCGCTGCGGCGAGCGCCCAAGGTCCTGCTGCACGACCATCTCGACGGCGGCCTGCGGCCTGGCACCGTAGTCGAGCTGGCCCGGGAGTACGGCTACGACCGGCTGCCCACCACCGACGTCGACGCCCTCGCCCGCTGGTTCGTCACCGGCGCGGCCCGGCGCGACCTGGTGCTCTACCTCGAGGCCTTCGAGCACACCGTGGGCGTGCTGCAGCACCGAGACGCCCTCATCCGCGCCGCCGCCGAGTGCGTCGAGGACCTGGCCGCCGACGGCGTCGTCTACGCCGAGGTCCGCTTCGCCCCCGAGCAGCACCTCCAGGCGGGGCTCACGCTGGACGAGGTCGTGGCCGCCGTGCTGGAGGGGTTCCGCCTGGGATCCCTGGGCCGGTTCATCACCGTCTACGCGCTGCTGTCGGCCATGCGCACCGCCGCCCGGTCGATGGAGATCGCCGAACTGGCGGTGCGCTGGCGGGACGCCGGCGTGGTGGGCTTCGACATCGCCGGGGCCGAGGCCGGCTACCCGCCCACCCGCCACCTCGACGCCTTCCAGTACGTGGCCCGGGAGAACTTCCACACCACGATCCACGCCGGCGAGGCGTTCGGCCTGCCCTCGATCTGGGAGGCGCTCCAGTGGTGCGGGGCCGAGCGGCTGGGCCACGGCGTGCGGGTGATCGACGACATCAGCCGTTCGCCCGACGGCCACTACCGCCTCGGGCGGCTGGCGGCCTATGTGCGCGACCGGCGGGTGCCGCTGGAGATGTGTCCCACCTCGAACGTGAACACGGGCGCCGCGCCCTCCATCGCCGAGCACCCCATCGGTGTGCTGCGGCGCCTGCGTTTCCGGGTCACGGTGAACACCGACAACCGGCTGATGAGCGCCACGTCGATGACCCAGGAGCTCGACCAGCTGGCCGACGCCTTCGGCTACGGCTGGGACGACTTCGAGTGGCTCACGGTCAACGCCATGAAGAGCGCCTTTGCCCATTTCGACCAACGGCTGCTCATCATCAACGAGCGCATCAAGCCGGCCTACGCCCTCCTACGGGCGGCCGACACCGTCACCGTCCTGCGCTGACCGGCTCCGTCCCCTGCGTGGGGACACCTTCCGCGCGATCGCGGCGCGAAAGCGACCAAGCCCTCGGCGCAGGCGCGACCACGGCTTGTGGCGCGGCCGCACCTCGGGGGTGCGGCCCCAGCGCAGCTCCAGGTACAGCGACTTGATCGCACCCACGAGCGGCGTGGCCACCAGCGCGCCGGGGACGCCCAGCGCGGCCCCGCCCACGAGGGCGGCGAGCATGGTGGCGGGGGGCGAGAGGTCGAGCGCGCCGCCCACGATGGCGGGCGTGATGACGTGGTTCTCGAAGGTGTTCCAGAGGATGTACAGGAGCACGACGATGACGCCCGTGTCGGCGCCCTGGCTGAACGCCAGCAGGCCCAGGAAGGCGCCGCCGAGGAAGCCGCCGATCTGGGGGATGAGATTGACCGCCAGCATCCACAGGGCGGCCGCCGGCGCGAGCGGCACCCCGAAGGCGACCCCGACGGTGAGGACGAAGGTGGCGGCCAGCGCGGCGACGAGGAGCGAGCCGGAGAAGTAGGCGCCGACGGTGCGGTAGAAGGTGCGCCCGACGCGCGTCGCCGCCGGCTCCACCGACGCCGGCAGGGCCGCCTGGATGCGGCGCACGAGGCGGTCGCCGTCGAGCAGCACGGCGACGGCCACGAGGATGACGATCACCCCGGCCACGACACCGTCGAGCAGCGTGCGCGCCGCGTGCTCGAGGTTCTCGGCGTCGATGCGGTCGGGCAGCTCGTCGGCCCAGCGGTCGACACGGCCGGCGGCGTCGTTGCGCTCGAGCCAGCCGCCCACGAGCGGGAGGTCGTAGAGCCCCTGCACGGTGCGGGGCAGCTCCTCGCCGAAGTCCCGTGCCTGGCGCACCGCCGGCGGGCCGAGCACGAGCAGGAGCACGGCGAACAGCGCCACCAGGGCCCCGCCCACCACGCCAACGGCGGCCGCCCGGCTCCAGCCGAACCGATGCCGCAGGCGGCCCACCAGCGGATCGAGGGCGAAGGCCAGCAGCACGCCGATGCCGATGCGCGTGAGGCTGGAGGGGACGTTGCGCAGGAACGCCAGCAGCACCAGGCCGACGAACAGGCCGCTCCCGATCCACAGCGCGGAACGGAAGTCGAGGCGCATGCTCGTGCCGACGGGCGCGGCCAGTTCCTGCATCGGGTCGGGCGTGGACGCCAAGGCCGGCGCGCCGCCGGCGTCGCCCGCGCTGTCGGGGACATCGGCGACGGTCTCGGCCCTGCCGGTGACCGTGCCGGCGGCGGTGTCGGCCGGGTCGGTGACGGTGTCGGCCCAGTCGGCCGTGTCGGCCGGGTCGGTGACGGTGTCGGCCCTGTCGGCCGTGTCGGCCGCGTCGGCCGGGTCGGTGACGGTGTCGGCCCTGTCGGCCCTGTCGGCCCTGTCGGCCCTGTCGGCGATGCCGGTGCCGGCGGTGCCCGGCCCGAGGCCGTCGCCCCCGGGCGGGCCGGCGGGCTCGGCGCGCGCCGCGGCGTGCACCTCGCCGGCGACGGGGGTGGCGGGCGACGGTGGCCCGTCGGCGACCTCGGCCACCCCGGTACTGTAGGGACCGTGCCGGCCGGGTCGCGCCCGCTGCGGCTCAGCATCGGTCCCCAACCGGTGGCCGTGGTGCTGGTGTCCATCGCCGTCGCCGTCGCTCTGTTCACCGTGGCGGTTGACGCCCGCCGGGTCCTGGGTTGGGCGCTGGCGTGCGCCGTCATCGCCGTCGTGCTCGCCCCCGTCGTGCGCGTGCTCAGCCGCCACCTGCCTCGCGTCGTCGCCATCCTCATCGCGCTCCTGGCCTTCGCCGCCATCACCGCCACGGTGTCGGTGAGCGTCCTCAGCGATCTCGGCAACCAGTTCGAGCGGCTCAAGGTCGAACTTCCGCGGGCCGCCGGCGAGCTCGAGCAGGACCCCGGACGGTTCGGGGACCTGGCCAGCGACCTGCGCCTGCAGGAGCGGGTGCAGGAGGTGCTCGACGGGGTGCGCGACCCGCGCCGCGGCCTGGCGTCCAGCGCGCCGGCCACGGTCAGCACCTACTTCATCTGCGGCATCCTCACGGCCTTCCTCCTGTCGTGGGGCGCGCGGGCCAGCCAGACGGGGCTGAGCCAGATCGGCGACCCGCAGCGGCGGGAACGGGTGCGGCGCGTCACCGAGCAGGCGTTGAGCCGGGGTCGTGTGTACGTGCTGGCCAGCGTGGCCAAGGGCATCGTCGCCGGGCTCCTCATCGGGGTGGCGTGCTGGGCCGAGGGCCTGCCCGCGCCCGTCGTCCTCGGGGTGGTGGCCGCGGCCGCCAGCGCCATCCCCGGCCTCGGCCTCATCGTGGCCGGCATTCCCGCCATCGTCCTCGAGGCCGGCGTGGGCACGACCGGCGGTGTCGCCCGTCTGAGCGTGCTCGTCATGGTGCTGCAGGTCGCCGACGCGGTCGTCATCCGTCGCGTCATCGCGCCACGGTCCCTGGTGGTGGGCCCCGCCGCCGTGATCATCGCCCTGGTGGTGGGCTTCGAGGTGTACGGGCTGGGAGGCGCCCTCTACGCCGCCGCCCTCGCGGTGTTCCTCATGGCCGGGCTCGACGCCGCCGGACGGGTGAGCGAAGGCGTGGACGACCCACCCATCGGCACGGCGACGGACGAGGCGGCCGGCTAGCGCCGGCCACCGAGCTACGTCAGCCCGAGGGCGTCGAGGCGGGCGATGTTGGCCGCCAGCAGGGCCGGGGCCGCCTCGGCGTTGCGGGCCGCACTGGGGTAGACGGTGAAGGCGCCGTAGACGGTGTCGCCCCGAGCCAACCAGGCCGCGCCCGCCTGGTAGCTGGTGGTGCCGTCCGACACGGTGGCGGTGAGCGCGCTGGCGCCGGGGGTAGCCGAGGCGTCCACCAGCGTCACGCCGCTGATCGCGGTGCCGGCCGGGAACGCGGCCTCGTCCAGCGGGCCGAGGCCGGCCTCGGGCTGGGACCAGCGGGCGGCGGCCGCGGCGGCGGCCTCCGGGCTGGCGAACCGGGTGACCACGGAGTACACGGGGCACCCCGACGGGCCGCACGCCGCCCGAGCGGCGACGGCCGTGGCCCCGTCGGCCACCGCGCCCGCCGGCAGGGTGGCGGCCGTGTCGGCCACCAGCACGGCGCTGCCGGCGGCCGGATCGACGTCGGGGAGGCCCAGCAGTGCCGCCCACGGCGCCGCCCGCTCGGCCAGGCCCAGCCGCTCGGCGCGGCCCGCCGTGCCCGTCCCGGGCGTGGCGGTGCCGATGCCCCGGTCCCGCAGGGCGTCGTCCTGGGCGTGCGCCAGGGCGCCCACGGGTGCCGCCAGGTCGGGGACCCCGGTGGCCGGGTCGCCGAACCACCGCACCGACGCCACATAGGCCCGGGGGCCGGTGGCGCGCACCAGCGTGGCCGTGCGCTGCCACTGGGCGCCGCCGTCGTACAGCGCGTCCACCAGGAAGCCGGACCAGCCGGTGGGCGCGGCGATGGGGTGGCGCTCGACGTGCGCGCCCCCGGGCAGGTCGGCCACCTCGTCGGCCTGGTAGGCGGCCCACGTGTCGACCCATGCGGCCGCCGCCGCCGGGTCGGCGAACTCGTACCCGCCCACCCGCGCCGTCGTGGCGCCACCGGCCGTCGTGGTCGTGGCTTGGGGCACGGCGGGCGCCGCCGGCTGGAAGATCGGCGCCACCACCTGGTTGTCGCTGCCGTCGGAGAAGGTGATGCGCGTGGGCCCGGCAGAAGCGGCGGCGGTGGCCGGCCAGGCGGCGGCCGGGTCGACGAGGGTGCCCTCGATGGGGGTCGGGGTGGTGACCACGGTCGTGGTGGACGACGGCGCGTCCGTGGCCATCCCGTCGGAGGGCGCCCCGCCCGAACGGGAGCCCTCGCCCGGCGACCCGTCCGAGGGGGAGGCCGTGAGGGGGGCGTCGCCGGTGCGGGCGCCGGTGGCGGGCGCCTTGCCCGCTCCCTCGCGACTGATCGGCGGCGCCATCAGCGTGTCGTCGCTGCCTGCGCAGCCCGCCACCACGAGCACGGCCGCCACCAGCACGCCACTGCCCACCGCGAGCGCACGGCCGCAGGGCCGCGCCCGTCTGCTCGTCATCGTCCTCCATGGTGACGGTTGGAACCGGTGGCGGCGCGGATGCTCATGTCCACCCGAGGTCGTTCAGGCGCTGGGACTGCTCGACCAGCAGCCCGAGGGCCACCTCGGCGTTGCGGTCGCGACCTTCGGGGTAGCTGACCACGGCGGCGTACACGCTCGTGCCCCGTACGAACCAGCCGCCCCCGATGGTTAGGGGCTGGCCGCCGCTGGTGAAGTCGATCCCGTAGGAGGTGCCGCCGACCTCGGGGACCGGGGTCCCCACCCACGCCTCCACTTGGACCGGGCCGGTCACGCCGATGTCGGCGAAGGCGAAGGGCCCGAACGACGCCTCGCTGGAGTCCCAGCGGGCGACGGCCGCCTGGGCGTCCTCGGCCGAGGGGAAGGCGAGGACGGCGACCACGAGGGGGCGCCCGTTGTCGCCTACGAGGAAGCGCTCGGCGAACAGGTCGGGACGATCGGCCGCCGTCTCGGCCGGCATGACGGCCAGGTTGGCGGTGGCGTACTCCTCCCACCGGCGGGGCGGGTCCATGCCGGGTCGGCCCGTGAGGTTGGCCCACGGCAAGAGCGTGTCCACGGGCGAGGTGCGCGTGGTCAGGTCGGCGGCGCCGGCGCCGGGGCGGTCGTCGGAGAGGGCGATGCTGGCGGCGAAGCGGTCCTGGGCGGTCGCCACCTCGCGGGCGGGTGCCACGAGCTCGGGCACCTCGCCGTCGGCTGCGCCCGTCCACTGGACCTGCACCTGGAAGGCCCGGCTTTCGGCGGCCTTCACCAGGTGGGCGGTTCGCACCCAGGTCCGGGCCGCGCCCGTACCACCCTGCACCCGGTCGAGCACCAGCCCCGACCAACCCCCGCCGTCATCGGCCACGGGGGCGGGCTGGATCAAGGTGGCACCCCCGTGGCGCTCGATGGGCGGCCGCGGGCCGAACTCCGCCCACGAGCCCACCCAGCCGGCGGCGGCGCCGGGGTCGCCGAACTCGTAGGCCGTGACCCGCACGACGTAGGGGCCGCCACTGGCCTGGGTGTAGCCGTGGGGGACGCCGGGCGTGGGCGGCAGCGACTCACCGTCGCGCGGCGGGGCGTCGTCGGCGGCGGGTACGAAGCTGCGCAGGCGGGTCGGGCCGGGGCTGCCCAGGACCGCCGGCCACACCGCCCACACGGCGACGGCGGCGTCCTCGATCTGCAGCGGCCCGGCGTCCTCCGGCACCGTGGAGGGGGCCGTGCACGCGGGCGGAGGCAGGGTGGTGGGCGTCGAGGTGGGCGTGGGGGTCGTCGGTCCCGTGGTGCCGGTGGACGGTGCCTCCGTCGTGGCCGTCGTCGAGGCCGTCCGGGTCGTGGTCGGACTCACGTTCGTGGTCGCCGGTTGCAGCGCGTCGTCGCTGCTGCCCCCGCAGGCCACCACCAGTCCGACCAGGGTGAGCACTGCCGCCGCGCGCCCACACCGCACGCCGGCATCCTGCCAGCCGCCCGCGCCGGCGCGCCGTCAGGGCCCGCCCGACCCGTCTCGGGCAGGGGGACGTCAGAGCCCGGCCAGGATGGTGGCGCTGGCCGACGCGCCGAGGCGCGTCGCGCCCGCCTCGATCATGCCCACGGCGGTGGCCGCGGTGCGGATTCCCCCGCTGGCCTTGACGCCGAGCTCCCCGCCCACCGTGGCCCGCATGAGCCGCACGGCCTCCACCGTCGCCCCGCCCCGGGGATGGAAGCCAGTGGAGGTCTTCACGAAATCGGCTCCTGCCTCCATGGCGGCCCGGCACGCGGCCACGATCCCGTCGTCGCCGAGCACGGCCGACTCGATGATGACCTTGAGGACGTGCGGCGGGGGCACCACGGCGCGCACCAGGGACAGCTCGGCGGACACGGCCTCCCATCGCCCGGCGCAGGCGGCGCCCAGGTCGATCACGACGTCGACCTCGTCGGCCCCTTCGCCGACGGCGCGCTCGGCCTCGGCCGCCTTCACCTCGGGCCGGTGGGCGCCGGAGGGGAAGCCGGCCACGCAGGCGAGGGCGACGCCGGCGGGCAGCGCGCCCAGGGGCAGGGGCAGCATCGACGGCGAGACGCAGACGGCGAAGACGCCCAGGTCGCCCGCCTCCCGGCACAGGGCGGCCACCTCCCGGGGCGTGGCCTCGGGCCGCAACAGCGTGTGGTCGATCATCCGCGCCACCTCGGCGCGCGTCGGGGGCATCGGCCCATGCTCGCGCCGGTGCCCCACGGGCGCCTGGGAGGATGCCGCCGTGGACGTCCAGGTCGTCGATCACCCGCTGGCCGCCGAGCGCCTCACCATCCTGCGCGACGCCGCCACCAGCAACGCCGAGTTCCGCCAAGCCCTCGACGGCCTCACCGGCATGCTCATCTACGAAGCGACGCGCCACCTCCCCGCCCAGGTGGTCGAGGTCCACACGCCGCTGGGACCGGCCGAGGGGCGGCGCCTGGCGGTGGCGCCCATGCTGGTGCCGATCCTGCGGGCGGGCGTCGGGATGGTGGCCGCCGCCTTGCGGCTGGTGCCCCAGGCCGAGGTGGGCTTCGTCGGCCTGGCCCGCGACGAAGAGACGTTCCTGCCCCGCTCGTACCTGGCCAAGCTGCCCGACCGCCTGGACGGCCGGCCGACCATGGTGCTCGACCCGATGCTGGCCACCGGCGGGTCGGCCGAGCACACCCTCGCGCTGCTCGCCCGGCGCGGCGCGCCCCAACCGATCCACGTCGTCTGCGTGCTGGCCGCCCCCGAGGGCCTGGCCCGCCTCGAGAAGGGCCCGGTGGCCGTGCGCGTCGTGACCGCCGCCATCGACCGCCGCCTCGACGAGAACGCCTACATCGTCCCGGGCCTGGGCGATGCCGGCGACCGCCAGTTCGGGCTCTGGTAGCGCTCAGCCGGACGCCGCGGCGGCGACGGCGGCGGCCATGTCGTCGGCCAACGGCTCGGGGTCGGCGTCGATGACCTCGACGTACACCTTCACCTTGGGCTCGGTGCCGCTCGGGCGCACCTGCACGCGTGCCCCGCTGCCGCACGTGAACCGCAGGAGGTTGGCCTCGGCGTGGTCCTCCACGCCGGTCACGGGGAGGCCGGCGATGGTGGCGGGCGGCCGGGCCCGCAGCGCCGCCAGCACCCGAGGCACGCCGGCGGCGTCGAGCCGCACGGACCGGGCGGCCACGACATGGCGGCCGAACCGGGTCTCGATGTCGGCCAGGCGCTCGGCCACGCTGGTGCCCTCGGCGCGGGCGAGGGCGGCCACCTCGGCCAGGACGACGGCCGCGGTGATGCCGTCCTTGTCGAGGGGCACGTCGGTGACCAGGTACCCGAGGGCCTGCTCGTAGGCGAACACCAGGCGGCGGTCGGGGCGCTCGAGCACGGCGCGGGCGATCCACTTGAACCCGGTGTAGGTCTCGGCGTAGTGGACGCCCTCGGCGGCCGCCATCTTCTCCAGCAGGTTCGAGGACACCAGCGTGGTCACCACCAGCCGTTCGTCGCCCTCGGTGTGGCGCAGGATGTGGTCGGCCAGCAGCCATCCGATCTGATCGCCGGTGAGCCGCCGCCACGCCCCGCCCAGGGTCGGCACGGACGCGCCCAGGCGGTCGGCGTCGGGGTCGTTGGCCAGGGCGATGTCGGCGCCCACCTCCCGGGCCAACGCCTCGACCAGGTCCATGGCGCCGGGCTCCTCGGGGTTGGGGAAGGCGACGGTGGGGAAGGCGCCGTCGGGCTCCGCCTGGGCGGCGACGACCTGGGGCGCCGGCAGCCCGGCCCGGGCGAAGGCGGCCATGACGACGTCGTGGCCCACGCCGTGCAGGGACGTGTGCGCCACGGTGACGTCGTTGGCCTGCGGGGCGCGGCGCACGGCGGGCACATGGGCCAGGTAGGCCTCGAGGGGCTCGTTCGCCATGTAGGTGATCAGGGGGTCGTCGGGGGGCGCCAGGGGCAGGTCGGCCAGAGGCCCGACGGCGTCGATGTGCGCGGCGATCTGGCTGTCGTGGGGCGGCGCGATCTGGGCGCCGTCACCCAGGTACACCTTGTAGCCGTTGTCCCCGGGCGGGTTGTGGCTGGCCGTCACCATGATCCCGCCGGCGGCGCCGAGGTGGGTGATGGCGAACGCCGTCACCGGCGTGGGCAGGGGGCGGGGCAGCAGCAGGGCGCGCACGCCCGCGCCGGCCAGCACCCGGGCGGTGTCCAGGGCGAACACGTCGGAATGGTGCCGGGCGTCGTAGCCGATCACGACCCCTCGCTCGGCCGCTTGCGAGGCCGTGGCGAGCAGGTGCCGGGCGACCCCGGCGGCCGCCCGGCGCACGACGACCCGGTTCATCCGCATCGGGCCGGCGCCGAGCGGGCCCCGCATTCCGGCCGTGCCGAAGTGCAGCGTGCCGGCGAAGCGCCGCGCCAGTTCGTCGCCGTCGCCGGCCTCGAGCAGGGCGGTCAGTTCATCGTGGGTGGCCGGGTCGGGATCCTCGGCCTGCCATGCGCGGACGCGGGCGGCCAACTCGGCAGGGACGCTCACCGCCCCATCTTGGCGGCCCGGCGCGCCCAGGTCGGTTTCTGGCAGGAGATCGCACTCACCGGCCCTGGTCAGGGCTCGCCCGCTTCTGCCAGAACGGGGTCGTCCTAGGGTCGGGCCCGTGGACGTGCTCGGTCAGGTGGTGCCGAGCTGCGCCCGGGTGGCGGCCGCCGCCCGCCACGTGCGCATCGCCGACGAACGGATCGACGAGTACGCCCGCGTCCTGCTGGACGAGACGCCGCCCCCGCTCGACGACCCCGCCCGCCGGCCGCACGGCTCCCCCGAGCAGACGGCCGCCTACGTGCTCGCCCTCGACGCCGTCAACTTCGGCTCGGGCTGGTTCCCCGACCTGTGGGGAGTGCCCCCCGGAGGCGGCTACTTCCTCCTGGCTCGCGCCCTCGAGACGGCCGAGCCGATCACCGCCGCGTGGCTGGCCGCCGCCGACGCAGCGGGCGTGGCGGCCCTGCTCGGGCAGGCGGGCAACGCCGTCGCGACTCCGTTCGTGGCGGCCGTCGCCGCCGCCCTGGGCGAGCTCGGGCGGGCGCTCGTGGCCGACCATCGCGGGTGCCCCGCCGCATTGGTGGCCGGCGCCGGGGGTTCGGCCGCCGCCCTCGTCGCCCGCTTGGCCGCACTCGCGCACTACCGCGACGTCGCCGTGTACGCCGGCGAGCCGGTGTGGTTCCTGAAGCGGGCCCAGATCACGGCGGCCGACCTGGCCGCCGCCCTGCCCGGCCACCCGCTCGGCACCTTCGCCGACCTCGACCGGCTCACCGTGTTCGCCGACGACCTCGTGCCCCACGTCCTGCGCGCCGACGGGATCCTGGCGTACGACCGTGAGCTGGCCACCCTGGTCGACGGGGGCACGGAGCTGGCCCCGGGTTCGGCCCACGAGGTCGAGGTGCGGGCGGCCGCGGTGATCGCCGGCGAGCGCCTCCGCACGGCGGTCGCCGGCCAGCGGGGCGCGCCGGTCAGCGGCGCCGAGCTCGACGCCTGGCTGTGGAGCCGCGGCCAGGGCGAGCGCTACCGCGCCGCCGGGTTGCGCCCCCACCGCACCCGCACGATCTACTACTGACGCCATGGACGCCCACGCCGAGCCGCCGGCCATGCTCGAGCACGACCACGTGTTCGCCGCCCTCGGCATCGAGCTGGTCGAGTACGGGGCGGGCCGCGCCACCGTGGCCATGACCGTGCGCCGGGAGATGACCAACGGCCACGCCCTGTGCCACGGCGGCTACGTGTTCCTGCTGGCCGACGAGGCCTTCGCCTACGCCTGCAACAGCCACGGCCCCGCCGCAGTGGCGGCCAGCGCCCACATCGAGTTCCTCGCCCCGGGCCGGGAAGGTCAGCGCCTCACCGCCACGGCCACCGAGATCGTCCGCTCGGGGCGCCGGGGCGTCTACGACGTCACCGTCACCACCGACGACGGCACCCTGCTGGCCACCTTCCGCGGCATCTCCGCCACCCTGACCCGCCGCTGACGAATCGGGTTGTCGCGCCGAGGGCCAACTATGGGTCCTCAGGGTGCAAACCCCGGCCCGGTTGCCGCGCTGACGGCCAACTATGGGCGCTCACGGTGCAAACCGGGTCAGAGGCGGGCGAGGCGGCGCAGGGAGACGAGCGGCCGGGCGCCCACGTGGGAGATCACCTCGGCGGCGGCCACCGATCCGAGCCGGCCGCACTCGGCCAGGGCCAGGTTGTGGGTGAGCCCGTAGAGGAAGCCGGCGGCGTACAGGTCGCCCGCCCCGGTGGTGTCCACCACCTCGGCCACCGGCTCGGCGGGCACCTTGAGCACCTCCGCCGGCGTGGCCACCACCGACCCTTCGGCGCTGCGGGTGACGGCGGCGATGGCCACCCGGTGCCGCACCTCGTCGAGGGCCTCGTCGAACGAGGGCGCCTCGTACAGCGCCACCAGCTCGTCCTCGTTGGCGAACAGCACGTCGACCTCGCTGTCCACCAGCTCGCGGAACGCGGCCCGGTGGCGCAGCACGCAGAAGCTGTCCGACAGGGTCAGGGCCACCTGGCCGCCGGCCCGGTGGGCGGCCCGGGCGGCCTTGCGGTAGGCCTCCATGGCCTCGGGCCGGTCCCACAGGTAGCCCTCGAGGTAGGTGACCCGGCCCCGGGCGATGAACGCCTCATCCACGTCGTCGGGGTGCAACAGGGCCGCGATGCCGAGGAACGTGCTCATGGTGCGCTGGCCATCGGGGGTCACGACGATCAGGCAGCGCCCGGTGGGCATGCCCGCCTCCACCGACGCCGGCGACTCGAATCGCACCCCGACGGCGCGCAGGTCGTGGCCGAACACCGCGCCCAGGTCGTCGGCGGCGATCTTGCCCACGTAGCCCGCCCGGCCGCCGAACCCGGCCACGCCCACCATGGTGTTGGCCGCCGATCCGCCCGACATCTCCAGCCCCGAGCCCATCGCCCGGTACAGCTCGAGGGCCCGGTCGTCGTCGATCAGGGTCATCGACGCCTTCACCAGTCCGTTGGCGGGCAGGAAGTCGTGGTCGTGGTGGGTGATCACGTCCACCAGGGCGTTGCCGATGCCCACCACATCGAGATCCCGCCGCGGCACTACCCGCACGCTAGCGCCGGCGCCACCCCCGACCGCCCCGGACGACTCCCGACCCCGCCGGTACGCTCGCCCGATGCCGTCCGCCCCGCGCCAGGTCGCCGATGACCCGTACCGGCTGCCCACC
>JBIOZN010000343.1:0-4630 GCA_044871175.1 Acidimicrobiales bacterium
CGACGGGCACGTCCTTGCCTTCCTCGTCCACCACCCGCACGACGGTGTTGAAGATGGGCACGCCCACCGACAGCGCGCCGGAGGTGGGATCGACCGGGGCCCGCCGGGTGAACGGCACCCCGTGCGACGGCGAGGTCGTCTCGGTGAGCCCGTAGATGTTGTGGATGTAGGTGCCGACCTCGTTCTCGAAGCGCTCCACCACCGACGGGGCGATGGGCGCCCCCCCGCTGTACACCTTGGTGAGCGACGACAGGTCCCGGCCCTTGGCCGACGGTTCGTTCATGAGGGCGATGAACACCGTGATCGCGCCGACGGTGAACGTGGGCCGGTGCTGCTCGATGAGGTCGAGCACGGCCACCGGGTCGAACCGGTAGCCGAGCACGAGCGGCATCGGCACCAGGAACGACACCGTGATGGCGGCGATCAGCCCGGTGATGTGGAACAAGGGCGCGACACCGAGCACGACATCGTCGGGCGTGAGCGAGATCCACTCCCGGTAGGCGGTGGAGTTGAACACGACGTTGGCGTGGGTGTTGCAGGCACCCTTGGGGGGGCCCGTCGTGCCCGAGGTGTAGGTCAGGAAGGCGACGTCGCGGGCGGCCAGCTGCGGGGGCTCCACCCGCTGCCCGTCGTACTGGGCGACGAGCTCGTCGAAGTCGAGCGTGTCCTCGGGCCGCTGCTTGCGGGAGGCCGCCAGCAGCGCCGGTGGCGGCCCCTCCAGCGGGTCGAGCTCGCTGGTGGTGATGGCGGTGCGCACCGCGGTGCGGCCCGAGCCAACCACGTCGCGCGCCGTCTCGGCCCACAACGACTCGAGCGTCACCAGCACGCTGGCCCCCGAGTCGGCCAACAGGTACTCGAGCTCGCGGGCCTTGTTCATGGGGTTGATCGACACCATCACCCCGCCCGCCTTCCAGGTGGCGAGCATGGCGAGGACGAACTGGGGGACGTTCTGGAGGTACACCGCCAGGCGGTCACCCGGTTGGAAGCCCTGGGCCCGCAGCCCGGCGGCCAAGGCGTCGGTGATGCGGTCGACTTCGCCCGCCGCGTAGCTGCGGTCGAAGTAGTGCACCAGGGGCAGGTCGGGGTGGGCGGCCACCGCCGCCCGGAACATGTCGAGCGCGTTCTCGTGCTCGACCTTGATGTCGGGGGCCATGCCCTCGTCGTAGAGGGCCAGCCAGGGCCGGTCGGCGTAGGCCATGACGATCCTCCTGTCGGCTACTTGATGACGACGGGGTTCACCGGCGCGCCCGTGGCGTTGACGATCTTCAACGGCGCAGCCACGTAGAGCATCTCGTACTGACCGTCGGAGGCGCAGTCGGCGGCCAGGTCGTCGAGCCAGGCGATCTCGGTGAGGGTGACGCCGAGATTGCGCATGAGGGCGGCGTGCAGGGGCAGCACGACCCCGCTCACCGGGTCGGTGGTGACCTCGTTGGCGATCGTGTCGGTGACCAGGTTGGGGATCTCCATGTCCTGGAACCACTGCACCAGCTCAGGCGAATAGGTCAACCCGGGCTCCACGAACTTCTCGTAGAACTTGGTCGCCCCGACCTTGTAGTAGTTGCCGATCCAACCGGTGTGGAGCAGCAGGATGTCGCGCTTGGCGATCTCGTGCCCCTGGCGCGAGGCGCACTCCATGAGGTCCTCGTGGGTAAAGGTCTCGCCCACGTCGAGCACGTCCTTGCCCCGGTGGCGGGCCATGTCGAGCAGCACCGCCCGGCCCACCACGCCCCGCTCGGCGATGACGGTGACGTTGGCCTTGGCCAGGCCACCGATGGTGGTGGAGGCGTCGTAGCCGTTCCAGATCTGGTCGTCGTACCAGGTGTGCCCGAGGGCGTCGTACTGGGTCGAGCCCTGCAGGAAGCAGGCCATGTAGTCGTCGGCGTACTCCAGGCCGCCCGGGAAGAACGGGCCCTTGCCGGCAAGGTAGTGGCCCTTGTCGATCACCATGTAGCGCTGCGCGCCCACCCGGCCGGGCCACACCGGGTCGCCGGCGGGGTTGGCCATCTTGACCTGCAGGGTGAACACCTTGCCCTGCTTCACGGTGCCCATCGCCTTCACCACCGTGTCCGGGGTCAGGTAGTTGAGGCTGCCGACCTCGTCGTCGGGCCCCCACTTCCCCCAGTTCTTGGGTGCGTCGGCCAGCAGCTCACCCAGCAACGGCGCCTGCTTCTCGGTGTCGGTCATGGCGTGTCCCCTGTTCGTGACCAGCCCGGCCCACATTTCTCCCGCGCGGTAGAGGCTGTCAACGTGAGACGAGCGGCCGGTCGCGGGCCGGTGGTCGGTAGGGTCCCCCCATGACCGAGTCGCCGGTGTCGGGGGGCTCGCCGGAGATCGCCGAGTCCGTCCTCGACCTCATCGGGAACACGCCGCTGGTCAAGCTGGGGCGCCTGGGGCGCGACCTGCGCTGCACGCTGGTGGCCAAGATGGAGACGGCCAACCCGGGGGGGTCGGCCAAGGACCGGCCGGCGGTGGAGATGCTCGACGCCGCCGAGCGCGAGGGCTTGCTGCGCCCCGGCGGCACCATCGTCGAGCCCACCAGCGGCAACACCGGCGTGGGCCTGGCCATCGTCGCCGCCCAGCGCGGCTACCGGTGCGTGTTCGTCATGACCGACAAGGTCGCCCCCGAGAAGGTCGACCTGCTGCGGGCGTACGGGGCCGAGGTGGTGGTGTGCCCCGTCGCCGTCCCCCCCGAGGACCCCACCAGCTACTACTCCACCGCCGAACGCCTGGTGCGCGAGATCCCTGGCGCCTATCGGCCCAACCAGTACGCCAATCCCAACAACCCGCTCTCCCACGAGAAGACCACGGGTCCCGAGATCTGGCGCCAGACCGCGGGGCGGGTCACCCACTTCGTGGCCGGCGTCGGCACCGGGGGCACCATCACCGGTGTGGCCCGCTATCTCCGGCGGGTGGCGCCCCACGTCCGGATCGTCGGGGCCGACCCGGAGGGCTCGGTGTACTCGGGGGGATCGGGGCGGCCCTATCTCACCGAGGGTGTGGGCGAGGACTTCTGGCCCAGCACCTACGACCCGAGCCTCACCCACCGGGTGATCGCCTGCAGCGACGAGGAGAGCTTTCTCATGGCCCGCCGGGTGGCCCGCGAGGAGGGCATCCTGATCGGCGGGTCGGGCGGGCTGGCGGTGGCGGCGGCCATCAAGCTGGGCGCCGACCTCGGCCCCGACGACCTCGTGGTCGTGCTCATCCCCGACTCGGGCCGGGGCTACCTGACCCGGGTGTTCAACGAGGAGTGGATGGCCGGCTACGGGTTCCTGCGGGAGTGCGACCTCTGCATCGGCGCGGTGGTGGAGGCCAAGCTCGACGCCCAGGGCCCCCACACCCCGGCGCTGGTGTACGTCAACCCTGACGAGCCCGTGCGGGAAGCGATCGCCCGCATGCGCAAGCACGACGTGAGCCAGCTGCCCGTGTGCAAGAACGAGCCGCCGTTCGCGGCCGCCGAGGTGTCGGGCGCGGTGGACGAGCTGTCGCTCATGGAGGCCGCCTTCCACGACCCGTCGGTGATGGGCATGCCGGTGGAGAAGGTGATGGGACCCAAGCTGCCCACGGTGGGCGTGGGCCAGCCGTTGGCGTTGGCCGTCGCGACCCTGGAGACCAGCCCGGCCATGCTCGTCCTGTCGGGCGGGCGCCCCCTGGCCGTGGTCACCCGTACCGACGTCCTCGGCTTCCTGTCGGGCGGGGCCGGTGGCTGACCGCGACGAGGAGGCCGACGCCGCGGCCTCGGCGTCGCTGGGTTTCGAGACTCGGGCCATCCACGCCGGCGGCGGTCCCGACGCCGCCACCGGAGCCGTGGTGGCGCCGATCTCGGTGTCGACCACGTTCGCCCAAGAGGCGGTGGGCCAGCATCGGGGCTACGAGTACGCCCGGTCGGGCAACCCCACCCGCGCCGCCCTCGAGCGGGTGGTGGCCTCGCTGGAGGGCGCCGCCCACGGCTTCGCCTTCGCGTCCGGCCTGGCGGCCGAGGATGCGATCCTGCGCCAGCTGCACCCGGGCGACCGGGTGCTGCTGGGTAACGACGCCTACGGGGGGACGTTCCGCCTCATCGCCCGCGTGCACGGGCGGGCCGGCCTGCGGTGGACGGCGGTCGACCTCACCGACCTCGACGCAGTGGCCGCCGGGTGGCCGGACGACACCCGGCTGGTGTGGGTGGAGACGCCCACCAACCCGCTGCTCAGCTGCGTCGACATCGCCGCCGTGGCCTCGTTGGCCCACTCGCGTGGTGCCCGGATCGTGGTTGACAACACCTTCGCCACCCCCTACCTGCAGACGCCGTTGGAGTCGGGCGCCGACGTCGTGGTGCACTCGGCCACCAAGTACCTGGGCGGCCACTCCGACGTGGTGGGCGGGTTCGTGGCCGTGGACGACGACGAGTGGGCCGAGGGCGTGGGCTTCGTGCAGAACGCCGCCGGCGCCGTGCCCGCCCCGTTCGACTGCTACCTGGTGCTGCGGGGGGTGAAGACCCTGGCGGTGCGCATGGAACGCCACTGCGCCAACGCCCGCGCCGTCGTCGACCTGCTCGTCGGGCACCCCGCCGTCGAGCGGGTCCTGTATCCCCAGCTCCTCGACCACCCGGGCCACGCCGCCGCCGCCCGGCAGATGCGCGACTTCGGGGGGA
>JBIOZN010000344.1:0-3651 GCA_044871175.1 Acidimicrobiales bacterium
CGACGGGACGGCCGGCAACGTCGAGCTGGAGGTGCCCCTCGAAGGTGCGCGTCGGCGGGGTCAGGGTGATGTCGTCGAACGTGAAGGCGCCGAAGAAGTGGCGGAACAACTCGCCCACCTCGCCCGGCGCGTGGTTGAGGCCGGCCAGCAGGGCCGGGGGCACGTCGCCCATCTCCTCGGCGGCGGCGCGGGACGCGATGATCTCGGCGCCGGCCACCAGTTCGTTGCCGAAGCAATGGTCGCCGTTGGCGTGGGTGTTCACCAGCGTGGAGATGGGCGCCGCCGCAGTGTGGGGCGCCATGGCCTCGAGCATGGCGGCGGTGAGCCGCAGGTCGAACAGGGTGTCGACCAGGAGCGACTGCCCCTCCCCCACCAGCAGCCCGGCGTTGCTCCACCCCCATCCTCCGTCGGGCTGGAGGTAGGCGAAGCACCCCTCGCCCAGCTCGTGCAGGCCCAGGGTGAATGTCGCGGTCACTGGGACGTCACCGTACCTGTCGGTCGCCCGTGGGCGCTGCGGTAACGGGCGACGAGGGCGTTGGTGGAGCTGTCGTGGTCGCCGGCGGGCGCGTCGGCGCTGGTGAGCTCGGAGGCGATGCGCGTGGCCAGCACCTTGCCCAGCTCGACGCCCCACTGGTCGAAGCTGTTGATGTTCCATATGGCCCCCTGCACGAACACCTGGTGCTCGTACAAGGCGACGAGCTGGCCGAGGATGGCGGGCGACAGGCGGTCACCCAGGATCACCGTGGTGGGCCGGTTGCCGGGGAACGTGCGGTGGGGCACGAGCTCGGGGGCGACGCCCTCGGCGGCCACCTCGTCGGCCGTCTTGCCGAAGGCCAGCGCCTCGGCCTGGGCGAAGAGGTTGGCCGTCAGCAGGTCGTGGTGCGGGGGCAGGTCGTGCACCGGCTGCAGGAAGCCGATGAGGTCGAGCGGCACCACCGTGGTGCCCTGGTGGAGGAGCTGGAAGTAGGCGTGCTGGCCGTTGGTGCCCGGCGTGCCCCACACGATCGGGCCGGTGTCGATGCCCACGGCCTGGCCGTCGAGGTCGACGCGCTTGCCGTTGGACTCCATGTCGAGCTGTTGGAGGTAGTCGGGGAAGCGGGCCAGCTCGTGGCAGTAGGGGATGACGCCGTGGGCCTGGCGGCCGAGCACGTCGCGCTGGTAGATGCCGAGCAGGGCGAGCAGGACGGGCACGTTGCGCTCGAGGGGCGTCGTGGCGAAATGCTCGTCGATTCGGTGGAAGCCGGCCAGCATCTCCCGGAACTGTTCGGGCCCGATGGCCACCATGAGCGACAGGCCGATGGCGGAGTCCATCGAGTAGCGCCCGCCGACCCAGTCCCAGAACCCGAAGGCGTTGTCGGGGTCGATGCCGAACTCGGCGACAGCGGGCAGATTGGTGGACACGGCCACCACGTGGCGGGGGATGGCGTCCTCGCCCAGGGCCCGGGTCAGCCAGGCGCGCACGGTGCGGGCGTTGGTCATGGTCTCGAGGGTCGTGAACGTCTTGGAGGACACGATCACGAGCGTCTCGGCCGGGTCGAGGTCGTGCGTGGCCTCCCAGGCGTCGGAGCCGTCGACGTTGGAGACGAACCGGAAGCGCATGAAGGGGTCGCTCCACGCCAGCAGCGCCTGGGCGGCCATCTTGGGCCCGAGGTCCGAGCCGCCGATGCCGATGTTGATGACGTTGCGGATGCGCCGGCCGGTGGCGCCCGTCCACTCGCCGCTGCGGACACGGTCGGCGAAGGCGGCCATGTTGTCGAGCACGGCATGGACCTCGGGCACGACGTCGACGCCGTCGACCTCGATGTGGGTGCCGGCGGGGGCGCGCAGGGCGACGTGCAGCACCGCCCTGTGCTCGGTGGTGTTGATGGGCGCGCCGGCGAACATGGCGTCACGGCGCTCGACGACGCCCGCCCGCTCGGCGACGGCCAGCAGGAGGCGCAGCGTGTCGTCGGTGACGGGGTGCTTGGAGAAGTCGACGAACAGGTCCCCGGCGGTGGCCGAGTAGCGCTCGGCCCGGCCCGGGTCGGCGGCGAACAGGTCCCGGAGCTGTGTGCCGGCGGCCTTGGCGGCATGGTTGACCAGAGCGGACCACTCGGGGGTCGCTTCGATGCGCATGCCCGGAGTCTCGCAGGGTGGCCGGCTGGGGTGGCTGCCCGGCTGGGTTTGGCGGCCCGCCGCCAGCGCCCCTTACGGCTGGACCTGGCCGGTGAGGACCCGCTGACCGGAGGACGCCTGATCGCCGTCGGCCGCCTCGATCGTCACCGTGAACATCGGGAAGTCCACCGGCGAGACGCCGGCCCACAGCGTGACGTCCTCGCCCTCGTTGAACGAGCCGATGGGCACGAGCACACCCTGGGCGTTGCGCAGCCAGGCCTGGTAGAAGCGGCCCTGATCGAGGCGGGGCAGGCCGGTGGCGTCCAGCTCGACCCGCCACCCCGAGTCCGTGCGCACCAGCTTCGCCTCCCCCCGTGCGTCCGGGATGAGGTCCGTGGGCGCCAGCGCCACCTCGAAGCGGGGACCCTCGTTGTCGCCCGAGCGCACGGCGGCCGTGATGCCGACGGCCGCCAGGGCGGCGGCCGCCAGGCCCCCGACGGCTACCAGCCAGCGGCGGCGCCCCCGATGCCGCTCGCGCACGGGCGGCGGCGGTGGAGGCACCGACGGGGCGGCGGCCGCCGGCGGGCGGCTTTCGGCGGGGCCGCGGGCGGCCCCTGTGATGGCGGCTACGACGTCGTCCTCGAGCGAGGCGGGGGGCTCGATCCAGGTCGAGGCGTCGGCCAGCAGCGCCCGGAGCGCGTCGAGCTCGGCCCGGTCGGCGGGATCGAGCGTCCCCAGGTCGTCGCCCTCCAGGTAGGCGATGCGGTCGTCGTCGTCGGTCATGACATGCCCTCGAAGTGCACTACGGCGGCCAAGCCCTTCAGGTTCCTACCTACGTACTGGACGTAGCGGCTCATGAGGCCTCCCGGAGATGGCCGAGCCGGCGGGCCAGCCGCTGGTGCGCTCGGAACGAGCGGGACTTCACGGTGCCGAGTGGGGCACCCAGCCGCTCGGCGATCTCGGCGTGGGTGAGTCCGTCCAGGTGCTGCATCCGCACGACCGCCTGTTCTTCGACGGGCAGCTCGTCGATCGCCTGGCGCACCTCCCAGGTCTCGTAGGCGCGCTCGGCCGACTCGGGCAGGCTCACGATGGCAGGGTCGGTGGCCGACAGCTCGTCGAGGGCCTGGCGGGGTCGCCGGGCCTCCCGGCGGAAGACGTCGATGGCCACCCGGCGGGCAATGGTGGCCAGCCAGGGCCCCAGCTCCCGGTCGGGATCGAACGACTCGGTGGCGCGCCAGGCCCGCACGAAGGTTTCCTGGGTGGCCTCCTCGGCCAGCCCGCGGTCGCCCAGGACGCGGTGGGCGACGGCGAACACGAGCTTCCCGTAGCTCCGGTACACCGCCCGGATGGCGTCAGGGTCGCCGGCGCTGAACCCGGCCCGGGTGTCGTGGTCGAGCACCGGAGCGCACCCTACTGATGGGGCTCGCCGTCAGCGGCGACCCCTGCTGGTGGGGCTCGCAGCGGCGAGCCCTGCCGGTGGGGCTCGCGGCGGCGACCCCTGCTGAACGGCGCGCTCGTCGGCGGCGACCCCTGCTGGTGGGGCTCGCCGTCAGCGGC
>JBIOZN010000345.1:0-10492 GCA_044871175.1 Acidimicrobiales bacterium
CCCAGACCCGACACCATGGGCATGAGGAAGAGGAACACCATGGTGACGGCGTGGGTGGTGAACATCTCGTTGTAGATCTGGGCACTCAGCACGTTGCCGTCGGGCTGGGCCAGCTGCAGGCGGATGAGCAGCGCCTCGATGCCACCGACGACGAAGAACACCAGGGCGGTGGCGGCGTACATCAGCCCGATCTTCTTGTGGTCGACGGTGAACAACCACGAGCGCCAGCCCCGGGTGGTGACGGGACGCCGAAAGACCCCGTAGGCCTGCGCCGGCGTGGTGACGGCGGCCGGCGCCAACTCGAGGGGCGCCGCTGGCTGGGGGCGTTCGATGATGGCCATGGGTTCCTTCTCGGCCTTCTCTTCGCTTCGGGGTGGTCGCTTCGGGGTGGTCGCTTCGGGTCGGGTTACGTGAGCGTGCTCAGGTAGGCGACGAGCTCGTCGATCTGGGCCTCGGTGAGGTTGAGGTTGGGCATGCCGCGGCCCAGGCTGCCCGAGAACTTGTTGGGATCGGGCGCCATGGGCTTGAGCGATTCGGGGTTGCGCAGCCACTGCTCGAGGTCGGTGCGGTTGAGGCACCCGACGGGCGTGCCGGTGGGCCGGTCGCCGAGGTCGCCCTCGCAGCCGGGGATCTTGAGGTCGTAGCTGCCGCCGGCGAAGGTGGTGCGGCTCATGAGGTGCGTGAGGTTGGGTGCGACCCCGCTCACGAGGGGGATGTTGTCGGGCCCGACCGGCTGGCCGTCGCTGTCGACCAGCCCGTCGATCTCGTGGCACTGGGCGCAGCGGGAGGCGAAGCTGGCCTGCCCGGCGAGGGCCAGCTCGTCGGTGGGCGTCTGCGCCGGCGCCTGCTGCAGGCGCTGCCACGTCGCCCAGTCGTCAGCGTCCAGGGCCACGACCCGCATGCGCATGTTGGCGTGGGACAGCCCGCAGAACTCGGCGCATTGGCCCCAGTACTCGCCGGGCTGGTCGGCCTGCATGTTGAGCGCATGGACGCGCCCGGGGACGGCGTCGCGCTTGCCGTTGAGGCGCGGGATCCAGAACGAGTGGATGACGTCTCGCGAGCTGAGGTTGAGGCGCACGACCGGGCCGGCGGGGATCACCATCTCGCCCGACGTCACGACGGCCGTGCCGTCGGCCTTGGTGATGGTGGGATAATTGAACTCCCACCACCACTGCTGGCCGGTCACGTTGATCTCCAAGGCGTCGGGGGGCGCGTCGTCGAACACGTCGAACAGGGTCGAGACGGTGAACACGGCAACCACGGCCAGCAGCACGGCGGGGGCCAGGGTCCACATGACCTCGAGGCGGGGATTGCCGTGGATCTGGCGGGGGACGGTGGCCTCCCGGTCGGGCCGCTCCCGGTAGCGCACGTACACGAAGATCAGGGCGGCGAACACCAGCAGCCCCACCACGCCGGCCACGTAGAACACCCAGTTGAGGGAGGCGATCCGGTGGGCGTAGGTGCCCTCGGGCTGCCAGGAGTCCTGGGGCGCGTCGCGGGCGCACGCGCTGAGCAGGAGCAACGCCAGCCCGGCGCCCGCCAGAAGGCGGGTCCGCCGACGGCGCTGGGGGCGGTCCGGCACGGTGGTCACGCTAGTCCTCGCACACCAGGAGTCAGAAAGCGGCCGGGCCGCTCACGAGCCCACCCGTCGGTCAGGAGGCCACGATGGGGCCGGAGGCGAGCTCGTTGCCGGCCTCGTCCTCGATCCGGTACCCGTACACGCCGGCGTTGGGGATGCTGAACGTCAGGAACGTCGTCTTGCCCTCCCGCGCCAGGCTCGTCTCGTACTCGAGGGGCTCGGTGATCGGGTTGCCCTCGTCGTCCTCCTGGCCGGTGGGCAGGTCGCCGGCGTTCACCACCAGACGGACGGGCTGTTCCTGGCCGTTGACGAACAGCACGTTGACCTCGAGGGCCTTGGGCACCGACAGCTGGTCGACCGGGAGGGTGGCGGTGCCGGTGGCGCCGGTGAGGGTGATCTGGGCCCCGGCCGAGGAGTAGGTGATCGTGCCGAGCGTGCTGGCTTTGGCCGCGACCTCGCGCACGGTGTTGTCGGCCTCGGCCTCGGCGGCCGCCTCCTGCTCGATGTCGCGCTGGCCCACGGCGGCGCCGGCGATGCCGCCGGCCACGATGGCCACGCCGCCCAGGGCAAGGAGGATGGCGACGGCGCCCTTGGAGAACCCGGGCCGGGCGGCCAGCAGGACGGCGCCGGCCAGGATGAGGACGGCGATGGTGATGAACGCCAACAGCGAGCCGATCTCGGTGAGGGCCAGCATGACCCGGGAGAAGCCGAGGATCACCACGCCCAGGGCGGCGGCGCCCAGCACGGGGAACTCGATGGGTTGGATGGTGGTGTTGCGGACCTCGGCGTTGAAGTCGGGGTCGGCGCTGGCTCGGTCGGACCAGGCCTGCACCACCCACTCGATGAGGGTGGCGAAGGTGAGGATCCCGCCGAGCAGGAACATGCGGGAGTCGGTGACGAGGCCGAGCACGACGGTGGCGATCGAGACGGCCCCGGCCAGAGGCCACAGGCTGGGCGAGACCGGGGGGGCGCTGGGCACGACCGCCGTGGTACCGGCGGCGGGGATGGGCACGTCGGCGTCCCGCTCGGCGATCAGCACCCCGCCCAGGAACACCGCGACCGCGGCCAGGACGGCCCAGACGATGATGCCGTTGAGGTCGCCGCTGGAGGCGGCGTAGACGACGGAGGCGAGGGCGGCGAGGCCACCGATCCCGAACAGCAGCTTGGCACCGGACGTGAACACCGCGAGCCCCTTACTTCACCACGTAGACGACGTACCAGACGGCGATGAACACGGCGGTGAGGACGTGCCAATAGAGCGTGGCGGCGGTGATGCCTTCGTGGCGCCGGGCCGAGTAGCGCCCGCCCAGGGTGCGGAAGGCCATGATCGCGGCGAAGACGATGCCCGAGATGAGCAGGGCCAGGAACGTCCCCGTGACGGCGTAGACGAGCACCCCGTAGCGGCTGGCCAGGTCGTCGCCCGAGGTCGCGATGGGCAGTGCCAGCTGCTGGTAGGTGTAGATCTGAGCGTTCAGGACGGCGACGCCGAACACGGCGGTGAGCCCGAGGGCGATGTAGGTGTGGGCCCGGGCGTTGCGTGCGATGGCGTACTGGGCCCACTGCATGGTGATCGAGGCCGCCACCATCGTGACGAGCATGATGTTGGTGGCGATCTCGGGGACGATGACGCCGTCGGGCACCCACGCCGCCGTGTTGCCGCCGGCGATGTCGCGCTCGTGGACGTAGACGGCGAGCATCCCGCCCACCAGGGCCACGACGGCCCCGGCGGCCAGGCTGGTGGCCACCAGCAGGGTGCGGGGACGGGCCGGGGCCGCCACCGGCGGCAGCGCCATCATGGCGGGCCCTCACCGGTGGCGGTGGCCGGGGGGCTGTCGCCCTTGCGGTCGAGCAGCGGCTCGGGCGAGGTGACGGCCAGGTCGTCGGGGAAGGGCGACGGCGGCGAGGTCGTCGCCCACTCCAAGGTCTGGCCGTCCCACGGGTCGTCGCCCGCCGGCTCGCCGGTGGCGAAGCCGCGCAGGGCCAGTCCGATGGCCGCCAGGACGGTGAGGGCCAGGAGGGCGTAGCCGATCAGCACCAGGGTGTTGAGGGCGCCGCCGGCGTCGACCTCGTCGAAGGACACGGCGAGGGCGGGCTGGCCGAGGAACCCGAGGATTACCTGGGGGAAGGCGGCCAGCACGACACCGGCGAGGCCCAGGAGGGCCAGGCCGATCGAGGGGCCGGCGGGCAACCGGCGCCCGAACAGCTTGGGGCCCCAGTAGTAGAGGCCGCCCACGCCGGCGAGGAGGCCGGCCAGCAGCACGTAGTCGGACTGGGCGACCTGGTAGGCGGTGCCGACGAGGTCGAGGCCCTTCCAGCCGGTGAGGGCCCCGACGGCGGCGCCCACCAGGGCCATGAGCCCGGTGGCGGCGGCCCACGCCAGCGGTGGGATGAGCCGGGGCCGGCCGGTGCGCAGCGCCAGCGCGCCGAGGGCGAGGACCACGAGGGGGGGCAGCACCGCAGCCAGGCCGAGGGCGAGGAAGACCAGCTCGGTCTGCACCTCGGGGCCGAAGGCCACCTGGGCGAAGGCGCCGAAACCGACGAACCCGCCCATGCCGAGGGCGATCAGCAGCACGTTGCGGTGGGGCTGGCGCACCCGGGCGGTGGTGGCCATGGCGTCGGCCACGAAACCGAGGGCGGGCAGGGCGTACAGGTACACCTGGGGCTGCTCCACCGCCCAGCGCAGGTGGTCGGTGACGCCCAGGTTGCCGCCGAACAGCTGGCGGGTGCCGTACCGGTGGTCGACGAACAGCAGGATGCACAGGGCGATGAGGACGGGCACGCTGGCCAGCAGCATCACGACGGTGACCAGCACCGACCAGGAGAACAGCGGCACCTCGTCCAGGAACATCCCCGGTGGGCGCAAGGTGATGATGGTGGCGCCCAGGCACACGGCCAGCACCAGCAGCGCGGCGGCAGTGAGGGCGAGGGCGGCCAGGAACAGGTCGACGCCGTTCTCCCCGCCGCCCCCGGGGCCGCCGTTCATGGCGAAGGCGGCGAACAGCAGCGCCAGGCCGAGCAGCCAGGTCCAGAAGCTGAAGGCGGCCGCCCGGGCGAAGGCGATCGTGCCCGCCCCGACCTGCAGCGGCACGACGGCACAGGCGAGGCCGAGCAGCAGCGGCAGCACGACGCCGAACACCAGCCCCCACCGGTACAGCTCGCCCAGCTGGCCGACCGAGTCGGCGTCGAACAGCTGGAGGTCGGCGGGGTCGATGCGCTCGAAGGCCAGCAGGGCGGCCAACCCGAGGGCGGCGAGGGCGACCAGCAGGGCGACGGCCATGTAGAGGCGGCCGATGCGCGTGTGGTCGACCGTGGTGAGCCAACCGCCCACCCCTGTGGCCGGCCGGGGCGCCGCCCTGGGCGTGACCTCTTCGGCGAGGGTGTGCGCGCCCGCGAGGCCGGGCCGCTCGTCGGTGATGGTCATGCGGCTGCGGACACTAGTGAGACTGGACGGGCGGGCCGAAAACCTCGTGTCCCTCGGCCCTAGACGAGCACGTCCAGGGCCAGAGCGCCGAACAGCAGCGTGACGTAGGAGATCGACCAGGCGAACAGGCGCATCGAGCGCTGCGGGGTGGGATGGAGGGCCAGGTCGACGCAGCCGGCCACGAACACGCCGCCGAGGAGGAAAGCGGCGATGCCGTACACCCATCCGAGGTCGGCCACCGGTACCAGCACCAGGGAGGTGACCCACAGGGCGACGGTGTAGGCCAGCATGTGGCGCCCGACGGCACGCGGGCTGGCGACCGCGGGGAGCATGGGCACGTGGGCGGCGCGGTAGTCGTCGGCATACCGGATGGCCAGGGCCCAGAAATGCGGCGGGGTCCACCAGAAGATCAGGGCGAACAACACGACGGGGGGCCAGGCGACCGAGCCCGTCACCGCCGCCCAGCCCACCAGCACGGGCCCCGCCCCGGCGGCCCCCCCGATGACGATGTTCTGGCGTGAGGTGCGCTTGAGCCACAGCGTGTAGACGACGACGTAGAACAGCGTGGCGGCGAGGGCGAGGGCGGCCGACAGCAGGTTCACCGTCGTCCACAGCAGGACGAAGGCGGCGGCTTCGAGGATGAGGGCGAACGTCATGGCCCCCCGGGGCGTCACCTCCCCGGTGACGAGCGGCCGGTGCCGGGTGCGGCGCATCACCCGGTCGATGTCGCGGTCGACCACCATATTGATGGCGTTGGCACCCCCGGCGGCCAGGGTGCCGCCCACCACCGTGGCCAGCACCAGGCCGGCGCTCGGCCAGCCCCGCTCAGCCAGGATCATGGTGGGAACGGTGGTGATGAGGAGCAGCTCGATGATGCGGGGCTTGGTGAGGGCCACGTAGGCACCCACCCGGGTGCGGGCCGCCCGTTCGCTGCCGCCGTGGCCGAGCCGCGACGGCACGAGCGGGCGGCTGATCGCGGTAGCCATGGCGGCGCCAATCTACGGCTGCGCCCGCCAGGCGGCCAACGCGGGTGGGAGGCGGCGGCGACGCCGACGAGGGGTGGCGCGCGAGGATCGCGCCGTGCCCACCGTCGCCCCGGCCGAGGTCGAGCAACCGACCGGCGACACGCGCGTCGACCTGGATCGGCCGTGGATCGTCCTGGTGTGGAACGACCCCATCAACCTCATGAGCTACGTCGTGCTGGTGTTCCAGAAGCTGTTCGGCTACAGCCGGGAGAAGGCCACGGCCCTCATGCTCGACGTCCACCACAAGGGCCGCGCGGTGGTGTCGAACGGCCCGCGGGAGAAGGCCGAGCTCGACGTGTTCCGCCTCCACGAGCACGGCCTGTGGGCGACGATGCAGCATGACGAGTGACCGGCGGGCGTGACAGGTGACGGGGTGATGGCCCGCTTCCGGCGGCGCGTGCGGCGCACCCGGGGCGGCGGCTACGCCCTCAACCTGCCGACCGAGGAGCGGGCCGTGGTCGCCCGGCTGCTGGCCGAGCTGCGCGACGTGCTGGCGGCGGGGCCCGACGACCCGCGCCTGCGGCGCCTGTACCCGACGGCCTACCCCGACGACCCCGTGAAGGAGGCCGAGTTCCGCCACCTCGTGCACGACGAGCTCGTGGCCAGCCGGTTGGAGGCGCTGGCCCTGGTCGAGGCCACGCTCGAGGCCGACGGGCTCGACGAGGAGCAGCTGGGCGCGTGGATGCAGGCCGTGAACGCCCTGCGCCTGGTGCTCGGCACGGCCCTCGACGTGAGCGAGGAGGACGACATCTGGGCCGTCGACCCCGACGACCCCGAGGCCACCAGCCGGGCCCTCTACGCCTACCTCGGCTTGTTGCTCGAGGAGATCGTCCAGGCCCAGCAATGAGCCCGCCGCCCGCCGCCCGCCGCCCGATGGGTTTGCACCCTGAGCGCCCATAGTTGGCCCTGAGCGCGACAACCCGGGGGTTACGGGCCGAGGACGCGGTCGAGGTAGGCGTTGGCGAAGCGGCGGTCGGGATCGAGCTTGTCCCGCACGGCCACGAAGTCATCGAAGCGGGGGTAGCGCGAGCGCAGGGTGGCGGCGGTCTGGAAGTGGAGCTTGCCCCAGTGGGGGCGGCCGCCCACGTCGTCCATGATCGCTTCCACGCCCTGGAAGTAGGCCTCGAACGGCGTTCCCCGGTACACGTGGACGGCGATATAGGCCGAGTCGCGTTCGTAGGCCGTCGACAGCCAGGTGTCGTCGGAGGCCGTCACCCGCACCTCGATCGGGAACGAGATGCGCAGGCCCGAGTCGTCCACGTAGGCCCGTAACCGCTCGAGGACAGGGCGCAGCTCGGAGCGAGGAAAGGCGTACTCCATCTCGTAGAAGTGCACGCGCCGCGGGCTGGTGAACACCTTGTCGCTGCGGTCGGCGTAGGTCCGCACGCCCAGGGCCCGCACACCGAGCCGGTTGAGCGTGGGGATCGTGGCCGGCACCCGGCGCCCGACGCGACAGATGGTGCCGAAGGCGGCGTTGGCCAGGAGGTCGTCCTCGAGGAAGCCCCGGACCTTGCCGAGCGGCCGGGCGGCGTCGGTGCGGTTGTTCTCCTTGGTCTGGCAGCCCGGCGTGTGGGGGAACCAGTAGAACTCGAAGTGCTCGTTGCCGGCGACCAGCTCGTCCAGCTCGGCCAGCACGTCGTCCCAGCGCCGGGCCCGTTCGACGGCGCGCAGGGCAAAGGCGGGGACGCACTGCAGGGTGACGGTGCTGACGATGCCCAGGGCCCCCAGGCCGACCCGGGCGGCGGCGAACAGCGCCGGTTCCTCGTGCGCCGAGCACTCCAGCACCGAGCCGTCGGCCAGCACCAGCCGCAGCCCGGCCACCTGGCCGGCCAGCCCCTTATACCGGGCGCCCGTGCCGTGGGTGCCCGTGGCGAGGGCGCCGGCGAGGGTCTGGACCGAGATGTCGCCGAGGTTCTCCAGAGCCAGGCCGAGGGCGGCCACGGCGTCGTTGAGCCGGCGCAGGGTGATGCCGGCCTGGACCGTGACCAGCCCGGTGGTGGGATCGGCGGCCAGCACGTCCCGGTACCGGTCGAGCACCACGAGCGTCCCGTCGGTGGCGCCGATGGCAGTGAACGAGTGGCCCGACCCCGCCACCTTCACGGTCCGACCGAGCGACCGGGCGCGGCCGAGCACGTCGACGATCTCGGCCTCCGTGGCCGGACGGACGATCTCGGCGGGCGTCGCCCGCTGGTTGCCCGCCCAGTTCGTCCAGCGGGGCGGCCTCGGTACCATCGCCGCAGGGTAGGCGGGGAGGGGGACGGGTGCGGGTCGACGAGCTGGGCACGCCGGCGCTGCTGGTGGAGCGCGGCGCCCTCGAGGCCAACCTGGCCGCCATGGTCGCCCGTCGCCCCGGCGCCGCGCTCCGGCCCCATGTCAAGGCCCACAAGTGCACGGAGCTGGCCCGGGCCCAGCGGGCGGTGGGCCACCCGGGCTTCACGTGTGCCACGCCGCGGGAGGCGCTCGGTTTGGCGCGCGCGGGGCTGGGTCAGGACCTGCTCATCGCGAACGAGGTGCTCGATCGGCGGCGGCTGGCGGCCGCGGTGGCCGTGGCCCCCGACGTCATGGTGGCGGTCGACTCGGAGGCGACCATGGCGGCGGCGGTGGACGGGGGTGTGCGGCGGGTGCTGGTGGACGTCGACGTCGGCCTGCCCCGCTGTGGGGTGACGCCCGAACGGGCGGGCGAGCTGGCCGCGCTCGCCCGGCGGCGCGGCCTGGCGGTGGAGGGGGTGATGGGCTACGAGGGCCACCTGCAGGCGCTGGCCGACGCCGACGAGAAGGCTCGCCTGACCGAGGCGGCCATGGGCCGGCTGCTGCAGGCGGCGGCCGACGTCGTGGCGGCCGGGGGCGGAGGCATCGTGTCGGGCGGGGGCACGGGCACCGAGGCGTGCAACCGGTGGGTCACCGAGATCCAGGCGGGGTCGTACGCCCTGATGGACACCGCCTACACCGCCGCCGGCGTGCCCTACGAGCAGGCCCTCACCGTGCTGGGCACCGTCGTCTCCGTGGCGCCGCAGTGGGCGGTAGCCGACGTGGGGCTCAAGGCCCTGGGGATGGACCACGGGAATCCGGCCGTGCCCGGGGGCGACGTGCTGTTCTGCAGCGACGAGCACGTCACCTTCGTGCCTCGTGAGGGGGAAGCGGTGGCCGTGGGCCAGCACGTGCGGGTCGTGCCCGCCCACGTCGACCCCACGGTCGCCTACCACGAGACGCTCTGGCTGGTGGACGGCGACGAGGTGATCGAGTCGTGGCCCGTGGACCTGCGGGGCTGGTGACCACGGCGGCCGGCACTGAGCGGTGCGAGCCGGCGAGGAGGGCTGCTAGCGTGTTCCCGCTCCGAACGGGCCGGGCCCCCATCGTCTAGTGGCCTAGGACACCACCCTTTCAAGGTGGCGGCACGGGTTCGAATCCCGTTGGGGGTGCAGTACAACCGCACAGCCATGGTCCCGTGGTGCAGTTTGGAGTGCACGCCGGCCTGTCAAGCCGGAGGCCGCGGGTTCAAATCCCGTCGGGACCGCCACCGCCCCCACCCGGCGGCACGGTTCGGGGCGGGCACGCGGTCGGGTAGCTCAGTCGGCAGAGCGTCCGCCTGAAAAGCGGAAGGTCACCGGATCGACGCCGGTCCCGACCACCAGACAACGGCGCAGGTCAACGGCTGCTTCGAGCCGGGGACTGAAGCGCGATTCGCCGCCGAAAATCGCCGTCGCGCGATCCACGCGCGATTAGCACCGGACAGTCAGCGGCAATCCGGGCTCGCGCCGCCTCTGGAGGCCGTCACGGAGCGTGGTGCGTCGGGGCGGTCAGCTGGCGTTCCTCGCGGCGTGGACGTCACGGCGGACGGCGTCCTGCGCCGACCGGTAGGTCTCGCCGAGCCGGTCGGTCAACGCCGCCTCGAGGGACGGAAACAGGTGCCCGTAGCGGTCGGCTGTGATCTGGATGGTGGAGTGCCCGTGCCGCTCCTTCACGGCCAGAAGGTGAGCGCCCTCGGCGATCATGAGCGCCGCCGCGGTGTGGCGGAGGTCGTGGAAGCGACAGCGGTGGTCGACGCCGGCGCGGACGACCGCGGGCTTGAAGGAGCGGCGGTAGGAGTTGCCGTGCCGCACCGGGCCGCCGTCGGGCGCGGCGAAGACGAGTGCGTGGTCCGGCCCCGCGGGTCGCGCGGTAGTCCTCCAACTCGTCCGCGAGCGGACCCCGCGGATCGTTCGAGCCCGCAAGTCGGCAGACGGAGTTCGACGCGCGACGGCAGTTCTATGCCGTGTTCTCGCGAGCCAAGCACCTACTCGTCGCGTACAGCGCGGGTCGGCCCCACGCCATGCATCGTCGAACCATGTCGCGGCGGCTACCAGCCCTCGTTGATGTCGACCTCCATGCCCTCTCCCGGGCGATCCCGACCGACGATCTGCGAGCTCCCGAGACGAAGCCCCTCCTTTCGCTGACAGCTCACATCAACAACTACCAACGATGCAGCCG
>JBIOZN010000346.1:0-2634 GCA_044871175.1 Acidimicrobiales bacterium
TCGCGCGCCAGCGAGCCGTGGTGGGCCTTCACCAGGTCGCCCCCGCCGGGGCCCTCGACGCCCTGCTCGGCGGCCAGCTCGTTGAGCCGGGCGGCCAGGCGCTCGGCCAGCCGGCGGGCATTGCAGAAGATGATGGTGGACCGGTGGGCCAGCACCTGAGCGAGGATCTGGGGGTAGATGCTGGGCCAGATGCTGGTGCGCACCGGGCCGACACTGGCGGGCCCCGTGCTCGGCTGGTCGGCCACGCGGCCGAGCTCGCCCATGTCGTCGACCGGCACGATGACCTCGACCTCGAGCGGCTTGCGGATGCCGGCATCGACGATGACGACCGGCCGGGGGCGCCCCGGCCCCTCGTAGCCGCCCAGGAAGCGGGCGACTTCCTCCAGCGGGCGCTGCGTGGCCGACAGCGCGATCCGTTGTGGGGGCGCGTCGCAGAGCGCCTCCAGCCGTTCGAGACTGAGCATGAGATGGGCGCCGCGCTTGGTGGCAGCCAGGGCGTGGATCTCGTCGACGATGACCGCCTCGACGCCCCGCAACGTGTCCCGCGCCCCCGACGTCAACATGAGGTAGAGGCTTTCGGGCGTGGTGATGAGCATGTCGGGCGGACGCCGCACGAGCCCCTGGCGGTCACGCGCCGAGGTGTCGCCGGTGCGCAGGCCCACGGCGGGTTCGGTGAAGGGTTCGCCCAGGCGCTCGGCGGCCAGACGGATACCGGTGAGGGGCGCCCGCAAGTTCTTCTCGACGTCGAAGGCCAGCGCCCGCAACGGCGACACATAGAGCAGGCGGGTACGGCGCGCCCGATCGGCGGGGGCAGGGGCGGTGACCAGCCGGTCGATCCCCCACAGGAAGGCCGCCAGCGTCTTGCCCGAGCCGGTGGGCGCGCAGATGAGCGTGTGGCGGCCGTCGGCGATGGCCGGCCAGCCCAGCGCCTGGGCGGCCGTGGGCTCGGCGAAGGTGGTGGCGAACCACTCCCGCACGGCGGGCGAGAAGCGGTCGAGGGCCATGGCGAGGAGGGTAACGAGGGGGTGTCACAGAGTTGGCCCCGAACCGGGCCGGGGGTCCGAGCCGCACCCGGCCGTAGGATGAGCCCATGCCCGCCGGCGAGTACCACCCCGCCTTCGAGGAGTACTGCGAGTGCATCTACGAGTTGCACGAGGACGACGTCGACGCCATCCAGGCCCGCATCGCCGACCGCCTCCAGATCTCCCGCCCGGCCGTTTCGGAGATGATCAAGCGGATGGAGGGCGAGGGGCTCGTCCTCACCGGCAAGGGCGCCATCCGGCTCACCGTGGCGGGACGGGAGCTGGCCGAGCGGGTGGTGCGCCGCCACCGGCTGGCCGAGCGGTTCCTCACCGACATCCTCGGCCTGTCGTGGGCCCTGGCCCACACCGAGGCCGGGAAGTGGGAGCACGTGATGTCGAACGAGGTCGAGGCGGCCATGGATCGCCTCCTCGGGTCGCCCACGACCTGCCCCCACGGCAACCCGATCCCCGGCTCACGCTACGAGGCGCCTGACGCGCACCGCCTGGCCGACATCGATGTCGGCGACGAGTTCACCGTGTCCCGCATCCCCGAAGAGCTCGAGTTCGCGCCGGGCCTGCTCGAGTTCCTGGAGGCATCGGCCATCCAGCCCGGGCGCACCGGCACCGTGACCGCGTCCTCCCCCGACGGCACGGTCACCGTCGAGATCGAGGGTCGCCACGTGGGCGTGGGCTCGTTCGCGTCCGCCCGCATCCTCGTCATGGCTTGAGGCGTGGCCCCGTCGGCCTCGGCCGATGTGGTGGTGCTCGGGGCCGGGCCGGCCGGATTGGCGGCCGCCTGGCGAGCGCGATTGGCCGGCGCCCAGGTCACCGTCGTCGACAAGGCGCCCGTCGTGGGCGGCATGGCGGCCAGCTTCGAGGTGGCCGGGATCCGGGTCGACCACGGCAGTCATCGCCTCCACCCCTCCGTCGACCCCGCCATCCTCGCCGAGCTGCGCCGGCTGCTCGGCGACGACCTCCAGACCCGTCCCCGCCACGGCCGGGTCCGCCTCGACGGCCGGTGGCTCGAGTTCCCGCTGCGGGCCGGTGACCTCCTCGCCCATCTGCCTCGGACGACCGCGCTGCGGGCCGTCGCCGACACCGGCCGCCGCCTCGTCCGGCGCCGCCCGCCCCTCGACGGCGGTGACGGCTTCGCCGATGTCGTTCGCGCCGGGCTGGGTCCCACCGTGGCCGAGCGGTTCTACCTGCCGTACGCCCGCAAGCTGTTCGACCTCGAACCCGACGAGCTCGACGGCGAGCTCGCCCGTCGCCGGGTCGGCACGCGCACGGCCGCCGCCCTGGTGTCGCGAGTGCTCGAGACCAGCCGGGGCGACCGTCCGATCTTCCTCTACCCGCGTCGCGGGTACGGCCAGATCAGCGAGGCCATCGCTGCGGCCGCCGTGGCCGCCGGCGTGGAGCTGCGGCTGGACGCCATCGCCGCACGGGTGGAGCTGGCCGACGACGGCGGGGTCGCCGTGCGCCTGGGCGACGGTGGCGAGGTGCGGGGCGCCCAGCTGTGGTCGACCGTGCCCGCGGGCGCCCTCGCCCGGGTGGTCGCCCGTCCCTCCGTGCCCGCGGAGGTCCGCGAGACGGCGCACCGCCTGCGCCTTCGGGC